>NZ_JAVHZE010000045.1:0-1300 GCF_040981185.1 Kocuria sabuli | reverse complement strand
ATATCGATCGGATACTACCCACTGATCAATGACAGGCTCTATCTGGTTGATGATATCACTAGGTCAATTAAAGGATACTTTGGGTGGATTGAATTAGGCAGACCACTAACAGAATGGCTTGCTATGTTCTTGAGCACCAGTTCTGACCGCCTTGCCGACATTACACCTTTGCCTCAGTTATCGAGTATTGTTGCGTTATCTTATTTAACAATTCTTTTACTTAAAAATACATTCCATAAAATCACCATTGGGAATGTTCTAATATGTATAACTGTAGCAGTAAACCCACTGTTACTTGGTAATATGTTGTTCAGGTTTGATTCATTATCAATGATATTGTCGGTAATGACTCCAACTTATTGATAGTGTTTTATGTTCAGATAATGCCCGATGACTTTGTCATGCAGCTCCACCGATTTTGAGAACGACAGCGACTTCCGTCCCAGCCGTGCCAGGTGCTGCCTCAGATTCAGGTTATGCCGCTCAATTCGCTGCGTATATCGCTTGCTGATTACGTGCAGCTTTCCCTTCAGGCGGGATTCATACAGCGGCCAGCCATCCGTCATCCATATCACCACGTCAAAGGGTGACAGCAGGCTCATAAGACGCCCCAGCGTCGCCATAGTGCGTTCACCGAATACGTGCGCAACAACCGTCTTCCGGAGCCTGTCATACGCGTAAAACAGCCAGCGCTGGCGCGATTTAGCCCCGACGTATCCCCACTGTTCGTCCATTTCCGCGCAGACGATGACGTCACTGCCCGGCTGTATGCGCGAGGTTACCGACTGCGGCCTGAGTTTTTTAAATGGCGGAAAATCGTGTTGAGGCCAACGCCCATAATGCGGGCGGTTGCCCGGCATCCAACGCCATTCATGGCCATATCAATGATTTTCTGGTGCGTACCGGGTTGAGAAGCGGTGTAAGTGAACTGCAGTTGCCATGTTTTACGGCAGTGAGAGCAGAGATAGCGCTGATGTCCGGCAGTGCTTTTGCCGTTACGCACCACCCCGTCAGTAGCTGAACAGGAGGGACAGCTGATAGAAACAGAAGCCACTGGAGCACCTCAAAAACACCATCATACACTAAATCAGTAAGTTGGCAGCATCACCGAAGGGCACTACCCAGGATAACTGGGAAACAGCAGGTGCGATTGCTGGTGGCGCCGCGGCAATCGCAGGCCTGACACTCGGTATTGTTGCCCTGACTAAATAAGGCTTCTAAAAGCGCGGCGATGGCCGCGCTTTTATTTTTGCCTGATATAAGAAATGCATACTCCCCATCACGAATAGCATCAGATATT
>NZ_JAVHZE010000079.1:0-657 GCF_040981185.1 Kocuria sabuli | reverse complement strand
GGACTATGATGAGAAAGTATTCTGATTAGAATGGTCGTCAATGAGTTCGCATTAAAATTATCCGCCAACAGTAAATATCCAGGCGGCGCAATTAATCTATGAGGCCATTCAATGAAATTAACCCTAATTGCTAAACATCTGGCGCTTGCCGGTGTGTTAACGTCGCTGTCGCTTTCCGCGTTTGCGGAAGTGCAGCCGCAGGATGCCACTGCCACAACCCGGCAGGCAAATAACGCCCTGTATAACAAATTACCGTTTGCCGATAAAACCGACTTTGAGAACGCCCATAAAGGTTTTATCGCCCCGCTGCCACAAAACATGATTAAAGGCGAGCAGGGGAACGTTATCTGGAACCCGGCGAAATATGATTTCGTGAAAGAGGGTGAAAAAGCCCCGGATACGGTAAACCCGAGCCTGTGGCGTCAGTCACAGCTGATCAACATTGGCGGGCTGTTTAAGGTCACCGACGGCGTGTATCAGATCCGCAATCTCGATCTCTCCAACATGACCATCATTGAAGGCGAGAAGGGCATCACCGTTATCGACCCGCTGTTAAGCGCTGAACCGGCGAAAGAAGCGCTGGATCTCTACTATGCAAACCGCGGCAAGAAACCGGTCGTCGCTGTGGTGATCACCCACAGTCACGTCGACCACTAC
>NZ_JAVHZE010000044.1:0-1376 GCF_040981185.1 Kocuria sabuli | reverse complement strand
TTCAAAAAAACGAAGAAAACCCCTTTATGAAACAAGCAATTGAAGGGATTGAAAATCACGTTGTTAAGAAATACAAAAGTAGTACGGGAAGTGATAAAAAAGCTGTAGTTGCTGTTGCTGATACAGATACAGGAGAAGTATTCAAAACCTCGTTTATCCGACAAATAGAAGTAGATGAAGAGCAATTTGCAAAACTATACCTTGCGAATTTTGCCGCTTTTTTCAATCTATCACAATCAGCTATTCGGGTTTTCGGGTATATTCTAACTTGCATGAAGCCTAAGAATGATATGATAATTTTCGATAGGCGAAAATGCTTAGAATACACCCAATACAAATCAGACAAAGCCATATACAAAGGATTGGCAGAGCTCGTACAAAGTGAAATCATAGCAAGAGGTCCAAACGAATATAATTGGTTCATTAATCCGTTGATTGTCTTTAATGGGGATAGGGTTTCATTTACAAAAACATACGTTCGGAAAAAGACTTTAGCTGCCCAAAAGAAAGAAGAAGCAGAGAAACGACAGTTATCACTTGGTTTTGATGAACTGTAACACTCCATTGAGTGAAGCTGCCGTTTGGTCGCTCCCCCTTTGGGGGCGGGGGGGGGGATAGATAAAGTTCCTCTATGTAAAGTTATAATGGGGGATGAAAGGCAAGGTTCGCTAACCTTACCCCGATTGTTTATGCTTCCCAGCATTCAATCTATCCCCGTTTATGGGTTTCTCTTTCACCCTACAAAGATAACCTCATGGGGGAAAAATGTCCAAGAATATGGGGTAAAAACTATCAAGTCGGTAGAAAAGAAGTATCTTTGAAGTACATTTTTAGTAGAGGTACTGGTATGCCTACACGCGGCAGATAGGCAAAAATAAAGCCGCTGGGGATGTCGGATGTCCGTCAATTAACTCCAGCGGCTTGTATTTTGGTAACTCTCCCGTATCGGTCAGCTACCGTTTGGTCAGCAACAAAGGTAGTACTTTATTGTCGCAAATCCAAATGTTTTCCCCTTTATTTGTGCATTTACAAAACATTCACTAACTTCGCACCTATGCAGTATGGTGATAGCACACTAGCACCCTAAAGGGTACGTGTGTAAGGGGACAAGCCCCCTTAACCCCCTGTCAGCCGGCTGTCACCGGCTGTTATCGATTGTCACAAAAATGTTAACTTATGGGAGCAACAAGTATTCATGTACAAGCAGTGAAGCCGGGGAGCGAGATTCACAACTTTAGGGAAAAAGAGTTGGACTATGTTCGTCCGGAACTTAGTCATTTGAATGAAAGCTGGGTTGGAGATAGCATCTCCCATCGGCTGGAGAGTGCGAAACAGAGATATTTCGATACGGTTGGGCAGAAGATGCAGACTAAAGC
>NZ_JAVHZE010000005.1:0-211253 GCF_040981185.1 Kocuria sabuli | reverse complement strand
ATCCCATCAACCAAACAAAACATTTGGTATCAACAAACATGGCACACTATTGAGTTCTCAAACAACAGACCAAGAACCAGAACCACCCAAGGCCCCGAAACTCGTAAAATTCTTTTCGCTCTCTGCGGCTGGACTCTTGGTCCCGCCCGGAGCGACCTAGCTAATCTACCTCTTCCTCCCGCCCCGTGCAACACCAGGTTCCCCGCACAGCGGGCAACGGTTCGACGGAGCGTCAGGGGAGATCAGCCGGATTCGGCGTGCCGCCCCGGGGAATCTTTCGATCTCTCCTGTGGCGGCTGAGTTACTCTAACCCACTCCGACGGCGCCCACAAACCCGGTGCCGTCGCTCGGGCCGACCCGCTTCCGCTGGGGTCGGCGGCACCGGCTGCACGGCGCGGGAACCGGTGCGGGCTTGCTCGTGGACGCCGCCGGCCCGGGCGCCTCGGGGCCAGGCGCATCGCATCCGGCGGGGTCCACGGCACCCGCGGTGGTTCTCGTGCGGGGGCCGATGCCCCACCCGCTTCGATCGGGACGATGTGCGCCCTGCTGGACCGCGTGCGCGGAACCGTGCACCGACGTCGTGATCGGTCGACAGCGCGGATCCGGAGCATGTGCCGGAGGAACATGGAGAGGCGGAACATCTCGAGCAGGACATGAAGGGCGATCAGTCAGGAGTCCTGGTCGATGCCGGGACCTGTCGAGGACGGGTCCGGCCTTCCGTCTCACCGTTGGTCACGGGACGGGAAGAGCGGCAGACGGGAGTCGAACCCGCGACCTCCACCATGGCAAGGTGGCGCTCTACCAGCTGAGCTACTGCCGCATTCGTGGCTCCTGGAGGAGCCACGGGAAGACATTACCTGATCTCGGCGGCGCTTGTGTCACCACGGCCGCCGGGACCCCGGCGACATGCGCCGTCCGCGCCTCCCTGAGCTGCTGGAAGCCCCCGACACCCGGTGCCGTCGCAGGATCGGTCTGATGGAGTGCCGGTCCACGCCGGTGCACCGGCCGGGGATCAGAGGTGGGAGTCGCGCTCGGTGACGGACTCCCGACCGGTGGGGTCGACGTGGCGGGTCTGGCTGGTGGTACGGCGCGGGATCAAGGAGATCACCAGCAGGACCGCCCCGACGATGGTGAGGATCCAGCCCACCGTCACCAGACTCACCGCGAAGGAGCCGAGGGCGATGGTGTTGCCGCTGGTGGCGAAGACCAGGATCAGGCCCAGGACGAGCATGATGGCGGCACCGGCGGAGAAGTTGCGGTTCATGGTGGGCTCCTGGAACTCATGAGGCGTAAGCAGCATTTGCTAACGCGATCATTCTACAGTCCGATCAGCACGCTGATAAGGCTCGTGCGCTGCTGACATCCAGCACTGCACCGGATCCGGACGGAGGCCCGTCGAACCAGTTCCGCCGCTCAGAGCCGCCAGGTGGGGTCTACAGACCCTCGTGCGCCATGTTCGCGAAGCGGGAGTAGTGGCCCTGGAAGGCCACCACGATCGTCTTCGTGGGGCCGTTACGGTGCTTCGCCACGATCACGTCGGCCTCGCCGGCACGCGGGGACTCCTTGTCGTACACGTCGTCGCGGTGGAGCAGGATCACCATGTCGGCGTCCTGCTCGATGGAGTTGTGGACGGCGATGCCGTTGGCCACGAAGTTGTGGTTCCCGAGCACCGTGGCGTCGAAGACCTCCTCTTCGCCCTCGTACTCGATGGACGCCACCGCGTCCCAGAGCAGATCGTTGACCGCCATGAGTTCGAGCTCTGCCGAATCCAGTGTGGCGGCAATGCGGGCGAGGCGCGGCCGGGAAGGCGCCACCTTGCAATAAGCGCTGCCGGAGTACTCGCTGCCCATGGACGCCTGGAATGCGCCATGCGTGATGCCTTTGTCCGCCAGGATGCCTTTGACGTCGTCCCACACATCGACCGGAACGGTATCGACATTGGGGTTGCCGGTCTTCGCCTCGAGGATCTTCAGCAGATCGGCGCAGTTGGCTGCTCGTTCGCCGTGCACTCCGATCTCCCGAAGGAAGCGGAGCTGGTCTTCCAGACCCGAGATGTCGAGGGTGTAGCCCGGCCGGTACTGCGCCTTGGGCGTCGTCCGGCGGACCCGGGTGGAGATGCCGAAACGGAGCAGCAGCCTGCTCAGATCGTCGACCATGCGACGAGACGTCGAGGCGAAGTAGACGCGCCCTCCGTTCCCGCCCTTGTTGATGGTGACCGATCCGTCAGTAGCCCAGAGATGGTGCAGGAAGAGGGAGATCTGCTTCTTCGGCAGGGCGAACACTGACTGCGGTACGAATTTCTCGTGACTGCGGCATCCGAAGAGTCGCTCGCCGTCCAACCATTCGGCGATGGGATTCCGCCTGCCGTGCGTGAGGTGGAACGGCGCCGGCAGGCGCAAGGACGTGCACCGCGCTGCCGCGTGTTCATCCCGCACAGCCGTGATGCCGAAGAATCCCGCGGCCTTCGTCACTGCCTTGAGGCTCTCCTCGTCGACGGAGGCGTAGCGGAGCGGTTGACGCTTCACGAAGGACCCGTCCCCGAGGAGGTGGGCCAACATGATGACCTGCGCATCGTCCCACTCCGTCCGCTGAGTCGGACCGTCGGTGTGCCGGGGGACACCGAGGCGGTCCCCCACGGACAGCTCTCCCAGCGGCTTCCAGCCGCGGTACGTGAAGAACGGGTGGTTGGCCGTCGCCCGAACCGTCTTCCCGGACGTCAGCGTGAGGCGGTAGACCGGCTTCACGCCCGTGGAGAACACATGGGTGAGCGTCCGCTCCGCGTAGCGCATGTCGTCGCCCAGCGACCACACCGGCACGTCCTTGGCTCCGGAGTCGAACAGTTCACCCATCGTGGTCTCAGCGCCGGTGTCCGAGCGAAGGATGCGGGTGTCCGCGGTGAGGCAGCCCGACTCGCGGAGGTCCGACACCATCGGCTTCTTGTCCTGGCGCTGCTCCGACCCACGGTTCAGCTGCGACAGGGCGATGACCGGGACCTCGAGCTCCTTGGCCAGCAGCTTCAGGGCACGGGAGAACTCGGAGACCTCCTGCTGGCGGGACTCGACCTTCTTGCCGGAGCTCATCAGCTGGAGGTAGTCGAGCACCACGAGCTTGAGGTCGTGCTTCTGCTTGAGCCGGCGGCACTTCGCGCGGATCTCCATGAGGGACATGTTCGGGGAGTCGTCGATGAACAGCGGCGCGGAGTCCATCTTGCCCATCGTGGTGGCGATCTTGGCCCACTGCTCGTCCTGCAGGCGCCCCTTGCGCAGGTCCTGCATGTTCAGCGTGGCCTCCGCGGACAGCAGGCGCATGGCGATCTCGTTGCGGCTCATCTCGAGCGAGAAGATCACGGTGGTCTGGTTGTGCTTGATCGCCGCGGAACGGGCGACGTCGAGGGCCAGCGTGGACTTGCCCATCGCCGGACGTGCCGCGATGACGATCATCTGCCCGCCCTGGAAGCCCTGGGTCAGCTCGTCGAGCTCGATGAAGCCGGTGGGCACGCCGCGCATGCCCTCGCCACGGGAGCCGGCGGCCTCGATCTCGTCCACCGTGGACTCGATGACCTCCTTGAGCACCGTGTAGTCCTCGGAGGAGCGCCGCTCGGCCACCTGGTAGATCTCGGCCTGGGCGGCGTTGACGATGTCGTCGACCTCGCCGTCGGAGCTGTAACCCAGCTGCACGATCTTGGTGCCCGCCTCCACGAGCCGGCGCAGCACGCCGCGCTCGCGGACGATCTCGGCGTAGAAGCCGGCGTTGGCGGCGGTCGGGACGGAGGAGATGAGGGTGTGCAGGTACGCGGGGCCGCCGACGCGCTCGATCTCGCCGCGCTTGGTCAGCTCGTCGGCCACGGTGATGGCATCCGCGGGCTCGCCGCGCCCGTACAGGGAGATGACGGCCTCGTAGATGGACTCGTGGGCCGGCTTGTAGAAGTCGGCGCCGCGCAGCACCTCCACGACGTCCGCGATCGCGTCCTTGGACAGCATCATCCCGCCGAGCACCGACTGCTCCGCGACGTTGTCCTGCGGCGGGGTGCGCCCGTACTCCCGCTCGCCCCCGGACGACTGCTCCGACACGTGGCCACCTCTCCCCTGCGCCCGTGCGGGGGCACGGACGCACAAACGACGACGCCGCCCCGACCTTCCGGGCGGCCCCATCATTCTCGCACCGACCGGGGACACTGCTTGCCGCCCGGCGGCCTCCGTGGACACCATGGACCATGACGCTCAGCACAGACCTCAGCGGCCCCTGTTCGTGGGACATCCGGACCAGCCGGGAGGAGCTGAGCGCGGGCCGGATCAGCCATGCGGAGCACCTGGACGCCCTGCTGGAGCGCCTGCCGCAGGCCCAGCGGCTGGGGGCGGTGATCACCGTGGACCCGGAGCTGGCGCGGGCCTTCGCCCACGCGCTGGACCGCAGGCAGACACGGGGACCGCTGACGGGGATCCCGCTGGGGGTCAAGGACATCGTGGACGTGGCCGGGTTCCCCACCACGGGCGGCACACGGGCGCTCGAGGGCAACGTCGTGGACCGGGACGCCCCCGCGGTGCGGCGCCTGCGGGAGGCCGGAGCCCTGCTGACCCTGAAGACCAACCTGCACGAGCTGTCCTTCGGCGTCACCTCCAACAACGGCTCCTTCGGCCCGGTGCACCACCCGATGGACCCCGCGCTGGCCGCAGGGGGCAGCAGCGGGGGCTCAGCGGTCGCGGTGGCGGTCGGCCTGGTCCCGGCGGCGGTCGCCGCCGACACGGGCGGCTCGTCCCGCATCCCGGCGGCCCTCTGCGGGATCGTGGGGTTCCGCCCCACCCTGGGCCGCTACCCGTCGTCGGGCGTCCTCCCGATCGCCCACTCCCGCGACACGATCGGCCCCATGGCGCGGACCGTGGACGACGTCGTGCTGCTGGACGCCCTGCTGGCCGGGGAGCACCCGCGCGGCGCGCCCCGCGCACGGCACCTGGAGGTCGATGACGAGGGCCCCGGCCCGCTGCACGGACTCCGGCTGGGCGTTCCCGAGCTGTTCGTCCGGGACCTGGAGCCCGGCGTGGACACGGTGTTCGGGGCGGCCCTGCGAGCGCTGGAGGCGGCCGGCGCGGAGCTCGTCGAGGTCGACGTCGGCCCGGCCCGGGACCACGCGGCCCCGGCGGGCATGGCGATCGTCCTGCACGAGTTCCTGCCCGATCTGGAGGCGTACCTGGCGGACGGGGGCGGCGGGCACTCGCTGACGGAGGTCCGGCGCCGGATCGGCAGCCCGGACGTCCGGCGGATCTGGGAGCTGGCCGAGGTGTTCCGCGCCGCCGAGGACGAGTACCGGTCGGCCCAGCGGGAGCGGCAGCTGGCCCTGCGGCTGTACACCGGGGCGCTCGAGGCCCAGGGCGTCACCGCCCTGGTGCAGCCGACCTGCCCGCTGACGGCCCGGCCCCTCGGCGACGACGAGACCGTGGAGCTCAACGGCCGCCGCGTGTCCACGTTCGAGACCTTCACCCGCCACTCGGACCTCGCCGGCATCATCGGCACGCCGGGGATCAGCCTCCCCGCCGGGCGCACCGCCGCGGGGCTGCCCGTGGGTCTCGAGCTGGCGGCCGGGCCGGGGTCGGACGCCGTGCTGCTGGACCTCGCGCGGACGGTGGAGGCGCTGCTGCGGGAGCAGTGACGCCAGGGCCTGCCCGGAGCGCTAGATCTCCGCGCTGCCCGGGTCCGGCCGCCCGGACGGGAACTCCTCGACGCGGTCGAGGGCCTCCTCGGTCGCCCGGCGGCCGAAGGCGATGAGCTCCTCGGCGCGGTGGAAGTCCAGCAGCCGGCCGGTCTGCTTCGGCACCGTGATGAGCAGGTCGGGCGGATAGCTGGCCAGCCGGTAGCGCAGCACCATGGCCTGCAGCGCCTCGAGGGACAGCTGCATGACGTCGAGCGTGCGCAGACCGGAGGGAAGGACCCCGGACACCTCCTCGGCGGCCTCCGCGAGGAGTTCGTCCGCGGGCATCTCCGTGGGCTCCTCCCCGGGCCGGCGGGCCCGGCCGGCGCCGCGGCCGCGCGTCTCCGCGAAACGCTCCATGACGTTGCGCTTCAGCTCGCGGTCCAGGACGTGGGAGGCGCTGCGGCGGAAGCGCTCGGCCCACTCCTCCGCGGGGCGCGCCTCGGCCGTCTCGCGGGAGGGGACGCGGCTCTCGCCGGACGAGCGCTCCCCCGACAGGGAGACCGCCACGGTCACGTCCGCGCGCGAGGCGACGGTCGCGGCGATGGGCACGGGATTCATGATGCCGCCGTCGGCGAGCAGCCGGCCGTTGATCATGACGGGGGTGATGATGCTGGGCAGGGCGATCGACGCCCGGACGGCGACGTCGACCGGGCCCTCCTGGAACCAGACCTCCTTCCCGGCCAGCAGGTCGGTGGCCACGGCGGTGAAGGGAATGGGCAGGTCCTCGATCAGGGCCCCGTCCAGCAGCTCGCGCACCTTGGCCATGATCTTCTCGGCCCGGATCACCCCGGGGGCCGACGGCGACGGGTCCAGCAGCCGGAGCACGTCCCGCTGGGTCAGCCCCCGCACCCACTGCGCGTACGCGTCCAGGCGGCCCGCCGCGTGCAGGCCTCCGACCAGGGCTCCCATGGAGCTGCCCGCGACGGTCACGATGTCGTAGCCGCGCTCCTCGAGCACCTCGACCACTCCGATGTGGGCGTAGCCGCGGGCACCCCCGCTGCCCAGTGCGAGCGCCACGCGCGTGGATCCGCTCATCCGCCGCTCCTTCCCGGGTCGCCCTCTGCGCTGCCGCGCTCCCCGGCGAGCCGCTCGAGCGCTCGCGCGGATCCGGGGCCGAGCTCGATCTGCCGGATCTCCGCCGGCATCTCGACCCCGGCGTCCCGGTACGCGGTGACGAGCGAGGAGATGACGGCGTCGACCGCCTCGTTGGTCTCCATCTGCGTGGAACCGGACCAGAACATCACGGCGATGTTCACCGTCGAGGGACCGGCCTCCTGGACGAGGGCCCGGGGCGGGGGCTCGTCGTGGACCGTGGGCACCCCCCGGACCGCCGCGAGCGCCACCTCACGGGCGCGCTCGAGGTCCGTCTCGTAGGAGACGCCGACCACCACGGTGCTGCGGGTGCGCTCGTAGCCGGTCTGCACGGTGATGACCCCGCTGTGCGCCACGCTGTTGGGGATGAGCACCCGCTTGCCGTCGAAGGTGCGGACCACCGTCTCCCGCAGGTTGACGTCGATCACGGTGCCGCTGACGTCGCCGATGGCGACCTGGTCCCCGGCCCGGAAGGGCTCCCGGTACACGGTGAGGACACCCGCGAAGAGATTGCCCAGCACCGACTGGGCCGCGATGCCGACCGCCACGGAGACGATGCCCAGCCCGCCGAGGATGCTGGAGAACCGCACGCTGGGGAAGGCGACGGTCAGCCCCACGGCCACGGCCACGGCGAGGAAGAGCCATCCGCCGATCGTGGAGAACACGCTCGCGTAGCTCGGGCCGCGGCCCCGGGCCCGGAAGACCCGGTGCAGCACCAGCCGCAGCAGCCGGGAGAACAGGTAGCCCCCGAGGACGATCCCGGCCCCGAGCAGGAGGTCCTCGAGCTGGATCGGCGGGAGACGGATCGGGTCCACCGGGCTGACCGCGTGCAACATGTCACCACCCTATCCACACCCCGGTTTTCCACCCTGTGGACAACCGGTGGAAAACGCCGTGGACGGCTGTGCACAGGTTGGGGGGAACTCTGTGGAAAGTTGTCCACAGTGGATGCCTTTCCCTGCCCTGACCTGCGGGAACGCCGATGCACAGGCTGTGCAGGACGGATCTGGACAACGCCGGTGTCATCCACAGCACAGTGGCGCGCGTCCCGGGCTCCGACCTGGCTCGGCAGCGCTCAGAGCACCGAGGCGATCAGCCCCAGCCACAGCAGCGGGTGGCACAGCACGGACAGTGCCAGCAGCACCACGAAGCGGACCCGGGCGGACGCGAACGCGACGATCCCCGCCAGTGCCACGACCGCCGTCACGGTGGCTCCCACCGCCGCGGCCACGAAACCGGCCACGAAGACCGCCATGGCGGTCTCGGCCCCTCCGGAGTTGCCTCCCAGGAAAGCGGCTGCAAAAGCCAGTACGGTGAAGAGCAGGCACCCCACGCCGAACCAGTACAGGGCGGACGGTGTGACACGCGAGATCAGGGACGGCATGCACCCATTGTCCCCCGGGGATCCGCACGGCACCGGCGCACCACCCCAGAAGCGCCCCTGGGCGCCCGACCCGCGAGGAGGTCCCGTGGACGACGAGCAGCGCAGGTGGGAGAGCCGGTACGCCTCCGGGGAGTCCTCCCCCGACGGCGCCCGGCCGCACCCGGAGGTCGCGGCCCTCCTGGAGCGGACGGCCGGGGAGCACGAGGACCGGTCTCCGGTCGCGCTCGATCTCGGGGCGGGCACGGGCCGGCACACCCTCGCCCTGGCCCTGGCGGGCTACGACCCCACGGCCGTGGACTTCTCCCCCAGCGCCGTGCGCGTCATCACCGACGCCCTCGCCGAGCGGGGACTGCCCGGCCGTGCCCTCGTGGCGGACCTGCGGACGTGGAGCCCCGAACAGGAGCAGCGCGCCGGGCCCGACGTCGTGCCCCCGCAGTTCGACCTGGTGCTCGCCGTCTACTTCCAGCACGACCTCGCGCTGCTGCGCCGGGCCGCCGAGTGGCTCGTGCCCGGCGGCCGGCTGCTGTGGATCACGCACGCCCCCGGCAGCGTGGAGGGCCCGCCCCCGACCGTGCCCCGCCCGGACCTGGTGGAGACCGTGGCCGTGCTCGAGGGCAAGGGGCTGGACCTGCTGCGCGCGGAGCAGGTCCGCACGACGCGGACCGCGCTCGATGTCGTCGTCGAGGCCGTCCGGCCCCGCTGAGTCCGTCGCCCGGACACGCGGAAGGGCCCCCGCGGCGCACCGCGGGGACCCTTCTGCAGCTCAGCAGGACCGGGAACCGGTCAGGCCGGGACGACCTCGAACTCGACGTTCGCGTTGACGTCCTCGTGCAGGCGCACGGAGGCCTGGTACACACCGGTGGTCTTGATGTGCTGGTTCAGCTCCACCTTGCGCTTGTCCACGGAGCCGAGGCCGGCGGCCTCGACGGCGTGGGCGACGTCCTCGGCCTTGACCGTGCCGAAGAGGCGGCCCTCGGCGCCGGCCTTGACCGGGATGGTCACGGTGGCGGAGGTCAGCTTCTGGGCCAGGGCCTGGGCGTCCTCGAGCGAGGCGACCTCGCGGGCGGAGCGGGCTGCCTTGATGCTCTCGATCTGCTTCTGGCCGCCGCGGGACCACGGGGTCGCGAAGCCGCGCGGGAAGAGGTAGTTGCGGGCGTACCCGTTCTTGACCTCGACCACGTCACCGGCAGCGCCGAGGCCGGTGACCTCGGTCGTCAGGATGATCTTTGCCATGAGTATCTGTCCTCTCTGATCAGCGGCCGGCGCCGGAGTAGGGCAGCAGCGCGACCTCGCGGGCGTTCTTGATCGCCAGGGCGATCTTGCGCTGCTCCTGCACGGTCACACCGGTGACGCGGCGGGCGCGGATCTTGCCGCGATCGGAGATGAACTTGCGCAGCAGCGCAACGTCCTTGTAGTCGATCTCAGTGACTTTGGCAGCCTTGAGCGGGTTCTGCTTTGGTTTGGGCTTACGAAGTTCAGCCTTGGCCATCGTGGTGCTCCTTGTTCTTCAAGTGGAGCCCGCGGCTGGTCACCGCGGGATGGGGTGTGTGTCGGGAAAAGCGGGGAGGGCCTAGAACGGCGGCTCGTCCTCCTGGCCGCTGCCCCAGTCGTAGTTGCCGCCGGAGGACTGGCTCCAGGGGTCGCCCTGGGGAGCGGCCTGCGGAGCGGGCTGACGCCCACCGCCGCCGCGGCCGCCGCCGAAGCCACCGGACTGCTGGCCGCCGCCGAACCCGGAGTCGCCCCCGGATCCGCCGCCGGCCTGCTGGCCGCCGCCGAAGCCGCCGCCCTGCTGGCCGCCGCCGCCGAAGCCACCGCCCTGTCCGCCGGAGCGGGCGTTGCGGTTGACCTTGGCGGACGCGTAGCGCAGCGAGGGACCGACCTCGTCGACGTCGAGCTCCGTGACGGTGCGCCGCTCGCCTTCCTTGGTCTCGTACGAGCGCGACTTGAGCCGACCCTGGACGATGACGCGCATGCCCTTCTGCAGGGACTCCGCCACGTTCTCGGCCGCCTCGCGCCACACCGAGCAGCGCAGGAACAGGGTCTCCCCGTCCTTCCACTCGTTGGACTGGCGGTCGAAGGTGCGGGGCGTGGACGCAACGGTGAAGTTGGCCACGGCCGCACCCGACGGGGTGAAGCGCAGCTCGGGGTCAGCGGTCAGGTTGCCGATTACGGTGATGACGGTGTCACCAGCCATGTGGACCTCCCGGGTCGAAGAAGTTCGCGGTCGTACGGGACGTGCTGGGAATTCTCAGCATCTCACCGGCGGGCCCTCGATGGGCACCCTCGGCGATCAGTCTGTGAAGTCCTTACTCGGCCGAGATCTTCTGCTCTTCCGGGCGGATGATCTTGGTGCGCATGATGGCCTCGTTGAGGTTCAGGACGCGGTCGAGCTCCTGGGCGGTCTGCGGGGTCGCGGTGAAGCGGACCACGGCGTAGATGCCCTCGGACTTCTTCTGGATCTCGTAGGCGAGGCGACGGCGGCCCCAGATGTCGACGTTGTCGACGGTGCCGTTGTCCTTGGTGACGACCTCGAGGAACTTCTTGAGAGTCGGCTCCACGGCACGATCCTCGACCTCGGGGTTGATGATCACCATCAGTTCGTATTCACGCATGTTCGAACCCACCTCCTTCGGGCTGAGCGGCTGCGGTCCTTCCGCAGCAGGAGGTTCTGTAGCGTCGTCCGCGCGCCGGCACCGCACGTCGGGCGGCGGGCACACAGACCTCACAACACTACTACATGCGCGGCTGCGCTCCGAACGAACTCTTCGGCCGGTGAGCGCGGAGCGCTCACCGGCGGTAGGTGCTCCGGGCGATCGAGGCGTTCACGAACGCCGTGCGGAACGGCATGGTGAAGACGTCCAGGAACATCAGCAGCGCCCACGGCACCAGGAACAGCAGGCCGATGCCGATGCCCACGGTGCTCCAGCCGAGACCGCCCAGGAACAGGTAGATCAGGCCCCAGACGGGCTGCCGGAGGTAGAACTTGTGCACCCCCAGCCAGCCGAGGAAGAACCACAGGACGTAGGCCAGGAACAGGGACTTGCCGCCCACGAGGTTCACCACGGGCGGCCCGGCGGGCGCGCCGGAACCACCTCCGAACGGCTGCCCGTACGGCTGCTGCCCGTAGGGCGCGCGGGTGTACCCGGCACGGCCGGGGTCGTTGTTCAGCGGGACGGGGCGGTAGTACTCGGGCTCGGGAGCCACGGGGGTCCTTTCGGGACGGACAGGATCTCGGGAGGTCGTCCGCGACGAACGCCTCGACCGGTGCAACGGTCCGCCGGCGAGCGCTATTCCGGGACGCGGGCCGCGGCGGGGTGCCCGGGCCGCACCGGGCACCCCGGGGGGCTCCTCGCGCCCGCCCGGACAGCCCGTGACGACCGGGCACACGGGCACGGCCGCCGACCCCGCGGCCACGGTGTCCTCGCGCGTCGCGGCGGCGGTCCCGCGACCCTCCGCCGGCCGACACGGGGACGATTCCGATTAGGTTACGCTTTTCTTGGCAAATGGTCGTCGCACGGTCTCCCGGCCGCTGCGCGTGAGGAAGAGGCACCGATGCGTCGTCGTTCCCTGTACGTCACCACCGGCATCCTGACCGCGTTCACAGCCGCGCTCACGGGCTGCGGCACGCTCGGCCTGGGCGAGCAGCCCGCCGACCTGCAGATCTACTCGGCCCGGCACTACGACCTCGAGGGTGCGTTCGGCCAGTTCACCGACGAAACCGGGATCAGCGTCGAGTTCATCAGCGGCGACGACGCCGAGCTCCTCGAGCGGCTCAAGGCCGAGGGCGAGGACACCCCGGCCGACGTCTTCATGACCGTCGACGCGGGCAACCTCTGGAACGCCGCCCGGCAGGACGAGCTGGCCGCGATCTCCTCCCCGGCCCTGGACGAGGCGGTCCCCGAGGACCTCCGCGATCCCCAGGACCGCTGGTTCGGGCTGGCGATGCGGGCGCGCACGGTGACCTACAACCCGGACAACGTCGACCCCTCCGAGTTCGACGGCGCGGAGACCTACGCCGGGCTGGCCGACCCGAAGTGGCAGGGACGGCTGTGCATGCGGGACGCCACGTCCGCCTACACCCAGTCCCTCGTGGCGAGCCTGATCGACCTGCACGGCCGGGAGAAGGCCCTGGAGGTCGTGGAGGGCTGGGTGGCGAACGACGTGGAGATCATGAGCAACGACGTCCTGCTGCTCGAGGCGATCGACGCCGGCACGTGCGACGTGGGGATCAACAACCACTACTACCTGGCCCGGACCCTCGAGGAGAACCCGGAGCTGAACGTCGACCTGTTCTGGGCCAGCCAGGACGGGGCCGGCACCCACGTCAACATCTCCGGAGCCGGCGTGGTCGCCGGGTCCGACAACCCGGAGGACGCCCAGCGGCTCATCGAGTGGCTCGCCACCGACGGCCAGAACGCCTTCGTCGACGCCAACCACGAGTTCCCGGTCAACCCCTCGGTGGAGCCCGAGCCGACGATCGCCGCCTTCGGGGAGTTCGAGCGCATGCCGCTCAACGCGGAGGCCTACGGGGACCTGAACGCCGAGGCGGTCGATCTGCTGGCCGAGGCCGGATACCGGTGACCGGGACGGCCGTCCTCACCGAGGCCAGGCCGCCGGTCCGCCGCCCGCGCCGGGGAGCGGGCACGGGGCGCCCCGGGTGGTCGGTCCTCGTCGTCCTCGTCGCCGTGGCCGTCGCGACCCCGGTGCTCGCGGTCGTGGTCGACGGTCTCGGCAGCCTGGGTCAGGGCGGCCTCCCGCGCGGGATCGGCGGGATGGTGCTCACCACCCTGGCGCTCATGCTCGGCGTGGGGGCGGGGACGCTGGTGGTCGGCGGCGGGCTGGCCTGGCTGGTCACCGCCTACCGCTTCCCGCTGCGCGACGTCCTCGTGTGGCTGCTGGTCCTTCCCCTGGCCATGCCGGCCTACATCCTCGGCTTCGTGTTCCTGTCCACGTTCGACGTCTCCGGGCCGGTGCAGTCGGCCCTGCGCTCGGTGCTGGGCGCGGACGTGTGGGTGCCGGAGGTCCGCTCGCTGCCCGCGGCGATCCTGGTGATGTCCCTGACCCTCTACCCCTACGTCTACCTCCTGGCGCGCGCCGCCCTGGTCGAGCAGACGGCCGGCACCTACGACGCCGCGCGGACGCTGGGCGCCGGCCGGGGACGCGCGCTGCGCCGCGTCCTGCTGCCCCTGGCCCGCCCCTCGCTGGCGGCGGGGCTGGCCCTGGTGATGATGGAGACGCTCACCGACTTCGCCACCGTGCAGTACTTCAACGTGCAGACGGTCTCCGTGGGCGTCTACCTCGTCTGGAAGGGCACGTTCGACTTCCACGCGGCGACCCAGCTGGCCGTGCTCGTGCTGCTGTTCGCGGTCGCCGTCCTGGCCGGTGAGCGGCTGCTCCGCGGCCGGGCCCGGTTCCACCAGCGGGGCGGCCGCGGCCAGGGTCTGCAGCCGGAGCGGCTCTCCGGATGGCGGGCCTGGGGCGCGACGCTCCTGGGCCTCGCCGCCCTGGCCGCCGGCTTCCTCGTCCCGGTGCTCCAGCTGCTCCTGTGGGCCGTCGGGGAGGCGGTCCGCAACCCCGCCTCCCTGACCGACCCCCGCTTCGCGGACTACCTCACCAACAGTCTCGTGGTCGCGGCGATCGCCGCCGTGGCCTGCGTGGTGCTCTCCCTGGCGATCGGGCACGGCGTGCGGATGGGAGGCGGGCGCCTCGTGGCCTCCGCCGCGCAGCTCACGACGTTCGGCTACGCCGTCCCGGGCGCCGTGGTGGGCATCGGCGTGCTCATCGCCTTCGCCGGGCTCGACACCGCCCTGGAGCGCGCGGGCGTCCCCGGGGGCACCGGGCTGCTCGTGACGGGCTCGGTGCTCGGCATCCTCTACGCCTACGTGATCCGCTTCCTGGCCCCCGCCTACCAGGCCGTCGACGCGAGCCTGGGCAAGATCACCCCGGCGATCACCTCCTCCGCGCTCAGCCTCGGGGCGTCGCCCCTGCGGATCCTGGCCCGGGTGCACCTGCCCCTGGCCCGCCCGGGCGTGGCCGTGGCCCTGGTGCTCGTGGTGATCGACGCGGTCAAGGAGCTGCCCATCGTGCTGCTGCTGCGCCCCTTCGGGTTCACCACGGCGTCCGTGTGGGTCTACGAGCTCGCCCGGGAGAACTTCTGGGAGAAGGCGGCCCTGCCGGCGCTGGTGATCGTGGCGGCGGCGGTCGTGCCCGTCTTCGTCCTGGTCCGTCAGACGCGCCGGGCCGAGCACCGCGCAGAGGCGGGCCGATGACCGCCCGGGCCGTGGGCGCGGATCCGGCGCCCCGCACGGACCAGGCGCCCCCCGCCCTGGTCCTCGACCGGGTCAGCAAGCACTACGGGGACTCCGTCGGCGCCAGCGCCCTGGACCTGGTGGCGGCCCCCGGCGAGCTGGTGACGCTGATCGGGCCCTCCGGCTGCGGGAAGTCGACGACGCTGCGGCTCGTGGCCGGGCTCGAGCGGCCGGACGAGGGGACGATCCGGATCGCGGGGGACGTGGTGGCGGACGGGCGCCGGTTCCAGGAGCCGGAGCGCCGCCGGGTCGGCCTCGTGTTCCAGGACCACGCGCTGTTCCCGCACCTGACGGTCGCGAAGAACGTCGCCTTCGGGCTGGACCGGTTCTCCCGGGCCGAGCGCCGGGCCCGGGTCGGCGAGGTCCTCGAGCTCGTGCGGCTCCACCACCTCGCCGGGCGCTACCCGCACGAGCTCTCGGGAGGCGAGCAGCAGCGCGTGGCCCTGGCCCGGGCGCTGGCGCCCCGGCCGGCCGTCGTCCTGCTCGACGAGCCGTTCTCCAGCCTCGACGAGTCCCTCCGCGCGCAGGTGCGCCGCGACACCACGGCCACGCTGCGCGAGACCGGCACCACCGCGGTGCTGGTCACCCACGACCAGACGGAGGCCCTCTCGGTGGGCCACCGCGTGGTGGTGATGCACGACGGGGTGATCGAGCAGGCGGACACCCCGGAGAAGGTCTTCGAGCAGCCGAGCACCCGGTTCGTCGCCTCGTTCATGGGCGACGCGGACTTCCTCCCGGCGCGGGTGCACCGGGCCCTGCTGACCTGCGAGATCGGCATCGTCTCCACGGTGCCGGGGTGGGCCGACAGCGACGTGGACGTCGACGTGGTGCTGCGGCCCCACGAGGTGGCGCTCCACCCGGACCCGGACTCCCCCGCGCGGGTGTCGGCGGTCGAGTACCACGGCGCGTTCGTGCTCCACCACGTGCGCCTGGCCTCGGGCCGGACGCTGCGCTCCTGGCAGCCCCACAACGTCCGCCACCCCGTGGGGACGCCCGTCGCCGTGAGCGTCACCGCCGGGACCACCCCGACGCTGCTGGTCGACGACCGGGCCGTCACCGCCCCGCCGCCCGCCCGGCCGGGTGCGCCGACCGGACGATCGCCCATGTCGGACGAATTAGGCAAGTCTTTTCTTCGCTAAAGGTTTCTTCTATGGTGGCGCAGTGACCACGCAACCCCACCTGGCCCGCTCGTCCTTCGCCGCCGGTCTCGCCCGCCACGGGGAGCGCCCCGCCGTCCTCACCGACCGCGGGGTGCTGAGCTACCGGGAACTGTCCGAGCGCGTCGACGACGTCGCCGCCCGCCTGGGCCCGCAGCGCCGGCTCGCGGTCCTGGCGGCGGCCAACGACGTCGACTCCCTCGTCGGCTATCTCGCGGCCCTCACGGCGGGCCACCCCGTGCTGCTGGTCCCGGCGGACAAGCCGGGCGTGCTGGACTCCCTCGTGGCCGCCTACGACCCCGACGTCGTGCTCCGGTCCGGCGACGGCACCCCCGTCGTGGAGGAACGGCGCCCCGGCACGCGCCACGAGCTGCACCCCGACCTGGCGCTGCTGCTCAGCACCTCCGGATCGACCGGCTCCCCGAAGCTCGTCCGGCTCTCGCACGAGAACCTCACGGCCAACGCCGAGGCGATCGCCCAGTACCTGGGCATCGGACCCGACGACCGCGCCGCGACGACGCTACCGATGTCCTACTGCTACGGGCTGTCGGTGATCAACAGCCACCTGCTGCGCGGAGCGGGGCTGGTGCTGACGGACCTGTCGGTGGTGGACCCCTGCTTCTGGGAGCTGTTCCGCGAGCGCCGGGCGACGTCCTTCGCGGCCGTGCCCTACACCTTCGAGCTGCTGGAGCGCGTGGGCTTCGCCGAGATGGACCTGCCCCGGCTGCGCTACGTCACCCAGGCCGGCGGGCGGCTCGCCCCCGAGAAGGTGCGCCACTGGGCCCGGCTCGGCCAGCGCCGCGGCTGGGACCTGTTCGTCATGTACGGGGCCACGGAGGCCACCGCCCGCATGGCCTACCTGCCTCCCGACCTGGCGGCCGAGCACCCCGGGTGCATCGGCGTCCCCGTGCCCGGCGGGACCTTCCGCATCGACCCGGTCGAGGGCCTCGACGACGGCGAGCTGGTCTACACCGGCCCGAACGTCATGCTGGGCTACGCCGAGCACCCGGCCGACCTCGCCGCCGGGCGCTCGGTCGAGGAGCTGCGCACGGGCGACCTCGCGCGCCGGCACCCCGGCGGGCTGTACGAGGTCGTGGGCCGGCGCAGCCGCTTCGTGAAGATCGTGGGCCTGCGCGTGGACCTGGGGCAGGTCGAGCGGGTCCTCGCCGACCTCGGCGTGACGGCGGCGGCCGCGGGCTCGGACGAGGGCCTCGTCGTCGCCGTCGAGGGCCCGCAGGAGCCGGACCTGCTGGCCAAGGTGCTCGCCCGGGACGTGGGGCTGCCCCGCACCGCCCTCGAGGTGCACCCCGTGGCGCAGCTGCCGCGGCTGGCCACCGGCAAGGTGGACTACCCGGCCGTCGCCGCGCTCGCCGCGCCCCGGGCCGCTCCCCTCCCGGCCCGCGGGAACGCGGCGGAGGGACCGCAGGACGTCAAGCGGATCTTCGCGGAGGTGCTGGAGCGCCCCGACGTGGGCGACGACGACACGTTCGTCTCCCTCGACGGCGACTCGCTGTCCTACGTGGCGGCCTCGGTCCGGCTCGAGCAGGCCCTCGGGCACCTGCCGCCGGACTGGCACGTCACGCCCGTCCGGGACCTGGCGCCCCGGCCCGCCCGGACGCGGCGGCGTCTCGTGTCGTTCCTGGAGACCAGCATCGTCCTGCGGGCGGTCGCGATCGTGTGCATCGTGTGCACGCACGTCGAGCTGTTCACCTTCCAGACCGCCCACCTGCTCTTCGCGGTGGCCGGCTACAACTTCGCGCGGTTCCAGCTCAGCGGTGAGCGCCTCCCCCGCCTGCGGCGCCAGCTGCGCAGCCTGGGGCGCATCGTGGTGCCCTCCGTGGCCTTCATCGCGGTGGCGTACCTGCTCACCGACGACTACACCCTCGCCAACGTGGTGCTGCTCAACGGCATCGTGGGCCCGCAGGAGCTCACGAGCCAGTGGCACTTCTGGTTCGTCGAGATGCTCGTCTACGTCCTCGTCGCCGTCACGGCCCTCATGGCGCTGCCCTGGGCCGACCGCGCCGAACGACGCTTCCCCCTGGCCTTCCCCCTGGCGCTGCTGGCCGTGGGACTGCTCAGCCGCTACGACCTCGTGGACCCCGGCCTGCCCAAGCCGGCCCCGGTGTTCTGGATCTTCGCCCTGGGCTGGGCCGCCGCCCGCTCGCGGACGACCCTGCAGCGGTGCCTGGTCTCCGCCCTCGCGCTGCTGAGCGTCCCGGGCTACTTCGACAGCGCGCTGCGGGAGGTCACGCTCGCCGCCGGGATCCTGCTGCTCCTGTGGGTGCCGGCCCTGCCCGTTCCCGCGGGACTGCGCCGCCTGACGGGCCGGCTGGCCGCGGCGTCCCTGTACATCTACCTGACGCACTGGCTGGTCTATCCCGTCCTGGTGCCGGTGAGCCCGGTCCTGGCCGTGGTCGCCTCCCTCGTCGCCGGCGTGGCCTACTGGGCCCTGGCCGCCCGGGTGCTGGGCGCCGTGGGACGGGCGCGGGCACCCGGGGACACGACGGGGACAGCCGGGGCGACGACGGGGTCACCGGCCGCCGTCGCGGCTACTCCGGGCCCACGCTGATCTCCGCGCCCTGCCCGGTGGAGCGCACGGTGGCGACGACGGGGAACTCGATGCGCTCCGCGACCGGTCTGCCGTTCTCCAGGTAGCTCAGCCGCGCCACCGCCGGGCGGTACGGGTCGGCGACCCAGCGCAGGGGGTCCTCCGGTGAGCCGACCAGCACCAGGGCGGGCCGGGAGACCAGCTGCCAGCGGACGTCGGTGATCTCCGCGTCCGTCTCCGCGGCCGGGTCGGGAATTCCCGCGTCGAGGTCCGGGGAGTCCTCCTCCGGCGTGTGGCGCCGGGACCCGGGACATCCCTCCGGGGCCAGCTCCTCGGCCGCCATGCAGTTGCGCAGCCACTGCTCGATCCGCTCGTCGGTCTCCTGCCACATCCGCGGCGAGGGCTCGATGTCCAGGTCCACGGTCACCGGTCGCGGGTCGCGGAGCGCGAGCGTGACCGGTGGCAGGGGCTCGGGCACCCGGTAGTAGGAGTTGCCCGGCAGCCCGATCGCGTAGTCCCCGGGCAGCGCCTCGAAGCGCCATGCGCCGCCCGGTCCCGAAGGGTCCGGCACGCGCTCGTCCGGGTCGAGACGGATGCTCTCCCCGTTGACGGAGAGCTCGTCCAGGGGCGCCGGCAGCCGGATCGACAGGGGCGCGGCGTCCGGGGAGTCCAGCTCCCACTGGTCGTTGAAGGGGCCGCTGCGCTCCACCTGGTGCACGCGGTAGGTGTGGACCTCCTGACGGACCCGCTCGCCGCTGTCGGGGTCGTCCCACCACACGCGCACCCGGACCGCGGCGCGGTCGCCCTGGACGTCCACGTCCAGCACCTCGTGGCCGCTGATCCGCCCGGCCGCGTTGCGGTAGATCCGGTTGGCGAAGATGTTGAGGGTGGGATCCGCGACGACGGCGTCCGCCCGGGACAGCAGCTGCCGCGAGCTCCCGGCCTCGAGCCCGCCGAGCCAGGTCTGCACGGGGTCCTGGGGCGCCCGGTCCACGAAGAACCAGTTGAACGCCGAGCTCAGCCCGGTCACCAGGACCACGACCGCCGTCAGCCAGAACAGCAGCGCCCGGCGCAGCCCGGGGGTGCCTTCGGCGCTGCGGAGCTCGTCGAGTTCCCGCTTCCGTGGCACCGCCACCGCAGCCCCCCGTCCGACGTCGGCTCCTCCGGCGCGCGGGCGCCGGAGCCGGCAGGCCGTGCGCCGGCCCACCAGCTCACATCGTAGAGGGGACGCCCGGGCGGGAGCCGGAAGAGCCCTACAGCGCGCGTTTCCTGGTGACGAGGATTCCCGCGAGGACGAACAGCACGCCCCACGCGCCGTAGACCAGACCGGACTGGACGTGGTCGAGGACGGCGTCCGACGACTGGTACATCGAGGTGAGCTGGGTCCCGGCCGACGCCGGTGAGTAGGGCCGCACGTCCTCGAGCCACTCGAAGGACAGCGCGAACAGGACGATCTCCAGGACCAGCAGCAGCACGACGAGGACCACGATCCCCCAGGTGGTCGACCGCAGCAGGGCGCCGAGCCCGAAGCCCAGCCACGCGGTGATCATGTAGAAGACGCCCACCGCGAGGACGTTGAGCAGCACGGCCTCCTGCCCGACGTCGTAGCCGAGGTCCGCGCCGGCCAGGACCGGCTGCACCAGCAGGTGGCACAGGAACGCGCTGACGACCCCGAACAGGAACGCGACCACGGAGAGCACCACCACCTTGGCGAGCATCACCGGGGTGCGCCGCGGCACCGCCGTCATGGTGGTCTGGATGGAGCGGGTGGCGTACTCGGAGCCGATGAACAGCACGGCGAGCGCGCCCAGGAGCAGCATGACCAGCTGCAGGCCGCTGTTGGCACTGGTCATCGCCAGGTACTCGCTGAAGCCCATGCCGTCGGGCAGGGACAGGCCCGAGCCCTCCGCCATCTGCTGCTCGGACTGGGCCACGAACTCGTCCCGCTGCTGCTGGACCTCCTCCTCGGTGAGCCCGAGCTCCTCCGGGGAGCGGCCGTCCAGCGTGGCGTCGACCTGCTCCTGGGCGCTCTGCTCGTTGAAGTCCTGCATGGAGGTGGTGCTCCAGGCGCCCAGCGCGGCGAAGCCGAGGGAGAGCAGCAGCGCGACGGCCAGCAGGATCCAGTGGGAGCGCAGCGTGCGGAACTTGATCCACTCCGAGCGCAGGACGCCGCCGAAGCCCAGCCGGGCGTTCGACGCGGGGTGCGCGGGCCCGGCGGGGCGGGGGTCGGCGGCCTCCGGGCGGGGCGCGGTCGAGGTGCTGGTGCTCATGCTCGGTCTCCGGTTCGTGCGTCGGCGCCCGCCCAGGGCGCCCGGGTGGTCGGGACGGGAGCGCCGCCGGAGCGGTACTCGACCTCGTCCTGCGTCATGGCCATGTAGACGTCCTCGAGGGTCTCGGTCTGCGGGGTGAGCTCGTAGAGCAGCACCCCGGCGGACAGCGCGGCCTCGGCGATGCGCCGCGGCTCGGGTCCTGTGACCAGGACCCCGTCGTCGTCGAACTCCGTGATCTCGGCCTGCTCCGCGCGCAGGGCGCGGCGCAGGGCCTCCCGGTCGGTGGTGCGCACCCGGGTGCGGGTGCGCCCTCCGGCGAGGACCTGCTGGATGGGCGCGTCGGCGAGGATCCGGCCCCGGCCGATCACCACGAGGTGGTCGGCGGTCTGTGCCATCTCCGACATCAGGTGGGAGGAGAGGAAGACCGTGCGGCCCTCGGAGGCGAGGTACTTGGCCAGGTGCCGCACCCACACCACGCCCTCGGGGTCGAGACCGTTGACGGGCTCGTCGAGGACCACGGTGTGCGGGTCGCCGATCAGCGCGGCGGCGATGCCGAGGCGCTGGCCCATGCCCAGGGAGAACCCGCCCACGCGCTTGTCGGCCACGCCGCCGAGCCCGGTGAGCTCCACGACCTCCTGCACGCGGGAGCGCGGGATGCCGTGGGTCGCGGCGAGCGCACTGAGGTGCGCCCGGGCGGTGCGCCGGGGGTGGACCGCCTTCGCGTCGAGCAGCACGCCGACCTCCGCGAGCGGGGCACGGTGCTGGGCGTACGGCTTGCCGTTGACGCGGGCGTGCCCGCTCGTGGCGGACTCCAGGCCCACGAGCAGGCGCATGGTGGTCGACTTGCCGGCGCCGTTGGGCCCCAGGAACCCGGTGACCCTGCCCGGACGGACCGTGAAGCTGACGTCGTCCACCGCCGCCTTGCCACCGTAGGTCTTCGTCAGGTTCTCGATCTCGATCACCGGCGCTCCTCCCGAGCACTCGTGGGGTCCGTTCCTCCCCAACGTACGGGAGCGAGGGTGCCGCCCGGCACCCTCGGGAGGATGAGACCGGGTGCGTGTCGTGCGTCCCCGGCTCCCCCTCCCGGCGGAGGAGGCGGGCGGCTCACTCCGGCCCGGAGGCTCCGGCCCGGATCGCCGTGCGGCCGCGGAGGACGTCGACGGCCACCGCGACCACGAACCAGACCAGGAACAGCACCCGCACGGCGGCGAGCAGGTCCTGGGCGTCCCAGCGGGCCGAGCCCGCCCATGGCAGGACGGGCCACGCCTGCTCCGGCAGCACCAGCGTGGTCCACCAGAGCACCTCGACGAGCTGCCAGGCGGCGAACTCGAGCCAGTGGCCCCGGCCGAGCACCACCAGCGGCGCGAGCCACAGCGCGTGGACCGGGGAGTAGCTCGGGCCGAGCAGCACGAGCACCGCCAGCAGGAGGAACGCGATCTGGACGACGTCGGGCTCCCGGCGGGTGAGCATCGTGAGCACGAGCACCGCGGCGCAGCCCAGCAGGAGGGCCAGGAGCACGTGCTGCCCGGCCTCGGCCGCACCCGGGACCGTGCCCGCGCGGGCCCAGACGCCCCACAGGGACGACCCCTCCACCGGGCGCTCGCCCGCCCCGCGGAACCGGTCGAGCTCCCGCTCCCACGCCGCGACGACGAACGGGCCGTTGACCAGCAGCCACGCGACCACCGTGCCGGCCAGGACCACCGCGGCGTCCCGGAACTGCCGGTGCCGGACGGCGAGGAGGAGCACGGCGAGCAGGACCACCAGGGGGAACAGCGCCACGGACGCCCCCAGGCCGAGGAGCACCCCGGCCGGGCCGGGACGGCCGCGCTCGTGGCACAGCAGCGCCAGCACCATGAACAGCACCGCCCACAGGTCCCACGTGGTGAAGCCGACCAGGGCCGTCACCGGGGCGAGCGCCAGGACGACGGCGTCGGCCCGGCCGCGGACGGACAGCCCGGAGACCACGACCACCGTGGCCAGCCAGACGAGGGCCAGCAGCACGACGGACAGCCGCACGAATCCGCCCCCGTCCAGGTCCGCGCCGAACAGCGCGGAGAGCCGGGCGGCGAGCCAGCCGACCACCGTGCTGATCATCCCGACCAGCGCGGGCTGGTCGCCGCCGGGACCTCCCGTGAAGAACCCGCTCATCGTCCCGGACGTGGCCGCCGGGCCCACCTCGGTGGCGCACAGTGCGGGGACCTGCTCCGCCACCGCCCCGCCGGGCACGCGGCAGGGCAGCCGCAGCAGATGGGCCACCACGGCCGTGTACAGGACCAGGCCGGCGAGCTGGAGCCCGTGGCCACCGCCGAGGCGGCCGCGCAGCCGGTTCATCCGCTCCCCCGCCGTCCGCGCAGCACGTCCGCCGTGACGCGGACCACCAGGTAGCCCACCGCCAGCGTGTGCAGGGCCACGGCGGTCAGGTACAGGTCCTCGGCGCGCGCCAGGCCGTCCGTGCCCCCCGTCAGGTGCCCCAGCCAGTTGAAGACCGCCACCCAGTGCAGGACCTCGACCAGCTGCCAGACCACGAACTCCGCGACGCGCGGCCGGGCCAGGACGACCAGGGGGACCAGCCAGATCACGAACTGGGGGGAGTAGACCTTGTTGGACAGCACGAAGGCCGCCAGCACGAGGAACGCCAGCTGCTCCAGCCGGGGCTCCTCCCGCGCCACGAGGCCCAGGACCAGGACCAGCAGGCACGCGAGGGCGAAGCCCGCGAGGGCCAGCGCGTTGATCCCCTCGGCCGACAGCAGCGGGATGCCCAGCCGCGGCACCGCGACCTCGTTCCACCAGTGCCACACCGAGGAGAAGCCCGCGCCGCGGTCCTGGCTGAACTGCCAGAACCAGCCCCACTGCACCGGGTCCAGCAGCGCGAAGGGCAGGTTGGCGAGCAGCCAGGCCCCCGCCGTGCCGGCCGCCGCCCGCAGGGCGGGTCCGGCCTCCCGGCGCCGGAGGGCGAGGACGACGACCGCCCCGAGCAGCAGGAACGGGAAGAGCTTGAACGCGGTGCCGACCCCGAGCAGGACCCCGCCGAGCAGCCACCGGTCCCGACGGAAGGCGAGCAGGGCCAGCACCGTGCACAGCACGGGCCACAGGTCCCAGTTGATGAGCCCGGTGACCACCACGGCCGGGGCCAGCGCCACGAGGACCGCGTGTCCCGGGTGCGCCACCATCCGGCCGACCACGAGCACCACGCCCACCCAGACGGCGGCGAGGAGCGCGGCGTTGAGGTCGAAATAGATGCCTTGACCGGCATGGAGAGTGGCACGGGGGTCGAGGGCGTGGGCCAGAACCCCGGTGGCGCTCGCGACGACCGTCTGCAGCACCGGGTACTCCAGCAGCGCGGAGGGATCCAGGTACGGGAACCGGCCCTCCGCCATGCCTCGCGAGGCATACAGGGTCGGCAGGTCCGAGTAGCAGAGGTGCCGGAACGTGTCCGGCGCCTCCCAGGACGCCAGGCGGCACGGGAGCTTGGTGAGGTAGGCCAGCAGGGCGGCGTAGAGGGCGAAGCCGGCCAGCGCCCACGGCCCGATCCGCAGGACGGGGGTCCGCCCCCGCTCCGGCGCGGCGCCGAGGAGTTCCGGGCCGGGCCCCGCCCGGGTGCTCACTGGGTGTCCGCGGCCCAGGCCCGCAGCCGGCGCTCGGCCTCCTCTGCGCCCAGCTCGCCCTCGTCCAGCCGCAGGTCCAGCAGGAACTTGTAGGCCCGCCCGACCACGGGCCCCGGCGGGACGCCGAGCACGGCCATGATCTGCTGGCCGTCCAGCTCGGGCCGCACCGCGTCGAGCTCCTCGCGGGCGGAGAGCTCGGCGATCCGCTGCTCCAGGTCGTCGTAGGCGGCGGCCAGCCGGGCCACCTTGCGCTTGTTCCGGGAGGTCACGTCCGCCCGCGTGAGCCGGTGCAGCCGCTCGAGGCACTCCCCCGCGTCCCGGACGTAGCGGCGCACGGCGGAGTCGGTCCACCCGGCGTCCCCGTAGCCGTAGAACCGCATGTGCAGCTCCACGAGCCGGCTCACGGTCCGGATCGTGTCGTTGTCGAAGCGCAGCGCCCGCATCCGCTTGGCGGTGAGCTTGGCGCCCACCACCTCGTGGTGGCGGAAGCTCACGGCGCCGCTGTCCTCGAAGCGGCGGGTCGCGGGCTTGCCGACGTCGTGCATCAGGGCGGCGAAGCGCAGGGCGAAGTCGGGCCCCGGCACGGGGCCGTCCGGGCCGGACTCCCGGGCCGCCGCCTGCTCCAGCACGGTCAGGGAGTGCTGGTAGACGTCCTTGTGCCGGTGGTGCTCGTCCGTCTCGAGCTGCAGGGCGGGCACCTCGGGCAGCACGATCGCGGCGATGCCCGTGCTCACGAGGATGTCGACGCCCTGCCGGGGCCGGCGGCCGCAGATCAGCTTGACGAGCTCGTCCCGGACCCGCTCGGCCGAGATGATCGCGATCCGCCCCGCCATGTCGGTCATGGCGGCGCGCACCTCCGGGGCGACCTCGACGTCGAGCTGGGACGCGAAGCGGGCGGCGCGCATCATGCGCAGGGGGTCGTCGGAGAACGAGTCCTCCGGGGTGCCGGGGGTGCGCAGCTCCCCCGCGTGCAGGTCCTTGATCCCGCCGTGCGGGTCCACCAGCTCCAGGCCGGGCAGCCGCAGCGCCATCGCGTTGATCGTGAAGTCGCGGCGGAACAGGTCGTCCTCGAGGGAGTCCCCGAAGGCCACCTGCGGCTTGCGCGAACCGGCGTCGTAGGCCTCGGCGCGGTAGGTGGTCACCTCGAGCTGGGCGTCACCACGGCGCATCCCGATGGTGCCGAAGTCCCGGCCGATCTCCCACACCGCGTCCGCCCAGCCCTTGACCACCGCGAGGGTCTGGTCGGGCGTCGCGTCGGTCGTGAAGTCCAGGTCCAGGGCCGGGCGGCCGAGGAAGAGGTCGCGGACGGGACCGCCCACGAGCGAGAGCTCGTGACCGGCGTCGGCGAACCGCCGCCCCAGGTCGAGGGCGGCGGGATGGATCGCGTCGGTGTCGGGGAGCTGCGTCATGGTGCCGCCCATTGTTCCAGACGCGGGGCCGCGGACCGGGCCGCGCAGGCCCTGCGGAGCCGTCCGCGACCCCTCCCGCTGCTCGGGCATGAGCCCGCAGGATTGTGGCAAGGTAGAAGACATGGCTTTCCCCGTCCCCAGCGCACCGAAGAAGCGGCCCACCGCACCGGCCGCCGCGCTGCCCACGGTCGAGGAAGTCTCCGCCGGGGGGATCGTCGTCGACCTCGGCACGCCCTCCCACCCGGTGGCCATCATCGCCCGGATCAACCGGGGCGGCCGGCTCGAGTGGTGCCTGCCCAAGGGGCACCCCGAGAACGAGGAGACCAACGAGCAAGCCGCGATCCGCGAGATCGAGGAGGAGACCGGCATCGCCGGGGAGGTGCTGAGCCCGCTGGGCAGCATCGACTACTGGTTCACGGTCTCCGGGCACCGCGTGCACAAGACGGTGCACCACTTCCTGCTGCGCGCCACGGGCGGGCACCTCACCACGGACAACGACCCCGACCACGAGGCCGTGGACGTCGCGTGGGTGGACATCGACGACCTCGGCCGGAAGCTGTCCTTCCCCAACGAGCGGCGCATCGCCGACATCGCCCGTGAATACATCATCCACCAGCTCTGAGACCACGCGCCCCGGCGGGGTGAACGGCCCGGCCCCCGCCCCGGCGCGGCGCTCGGGAGCGGCCTCCAGCGCCATCATGGCCTCGGGCACGCTCGTCTCCCGCGCCCTGGGCTTCGCCAAGGTCGTCCTCATCACGGTGGCCGTCGGCTCCATCACCACGGTCGCGGACGTCTTCGAGCTCGCCAACACCCTGCCGAACCTGATCTACGTGCTGGTCGCCGGCGGCATCTTCAACGCCGTCCTCGTCCCCCAGATCATCAAGGCCTCCAAGGCCAGCGACGACGGCGGGGCGGACTACATCTCCCGCCTGGTGACCCTCGCCGTGCTCGCGCTGCTGGGCGTCACGGCGGTCGTGGTGCTGCTCGCGGGGCCGATCGTACGGATCATGGGCACGGGCTGGACCGACGCGCAGATCTCCCTGGGAGTGACGTTCGCGCTGTTCACGTTCCCCCAGATCTTCTTCTACGGCCTCTACACCGTGGTGGGCCAGGTGCTCAACGCCCGCGGCGCCTTCGGCTGGTACATGTGGGCCCCGGTGGTCAACAACGTGGTGGCCATCGCGGCCCTGCTCGTGTTCATCCAGCAGTTCGGGGCGTACGCCGAGGCGCCGCACACCCTCGAGAACTGGTCCCCCGCCAAGACGTTCTGGCTGGCGGCCATGGCCACGGCGGGGGTGGTGACCCAGGCCCTCGTGCTGTTCTGGCCCCTGCGCCGGCTGGGGCTGCGCCTGCGCCCGAAACTCGGCTGGCGCGGCATCGGGCTCTCCACCGCGGCCCGGCTCGCCGGCTGGACCCTGGCCACCGGGATCATCGCCAACCTGGCGTTCCTGGCCCTGACCAAGGTGGCGGCCATCCCCACGGGGGACCGCGCGGACTACCTGGCGCTGGACCCGCCCCAGCAGATCGCGGGCGTGACCGCCCTCAACCACGCCTCGATGCTCTACTCCCTGCCGCACGGGGTGATCGGGCTGTCCATCGCCACGGTCCTGTTCAACCGGATGGCGGCGGCCTCGGCCGACGGGGACCGGGACGGCATGGTCGCGTCCCTGTCCTCGAGCCTGCGGATCACCGCCGTGGCGACGGTCTTCGCCACGGTCGCGCTGATCGTCTACGCCGGTCCGCTCGGCATGGTCTTCAGCGGAGGCGTCCCCTCCGCGGGGGCCGTGGTCGGCCAGGTCGTCGTGGTGATCGCGATCGGGGCGCCCTTCATGTCGAGCTCCTTCATGCTCGGCCGGGCCTTCTACGCCCAGGAGGACGCCCGCACGCCGTTCCTCGTGCAGATCGGCGTGGCCCTCTTCACCGTCACCTGTGCGCTGCTGATCGCCTCCCTGTTCCCGTCGGACCTCATCGTCTTCGCGGTCGCCGGGTGCTACGCGGCGCAGAACGTGCTCAGCACGCTGCTCTACCACCTGGTGCTGGTCCGCCGGATCGGGGACTACGGCCTCGCCCGCATCCTGGACTCCCACGCCCGCATCCTGGCGGCGTCCCTGCTCGCCGGCGCGGTCGGCGCCGTGGTGCTGTTCCTGCTCGACGGCTACGACCCCCGGGGCTTCCCCTGGACCAACCAGCTGACCGCGCTCGCGACCCTCGCCGTCGGCGGCACCGCCATGGGCGTGGCCTACCTCGGCGCCCTGAGGCTCTGCCGGGTCCAGGAGCTCGACGGCTTCGTGCGGCCCCTTCTCGCCCGGCTCGGCCGCTGAGCGGGTCGCCGGGCGACCGCTGCGGACCCCGGGACCGGTAAAGTGCTGTGTGGCCGGTGAGACCCGGCCGCCCCCACCCGCGAATTCCCGACCCCCGCGAATTCCCGACCCCCAGGGAGCCAACGTGCCCGCACCGATGAAGCTCGGTTCCGTCCTCGGCGGCCGCTACCAGGTGGTCTCCGACGTGCTGGCCACCGCAGAGGGCGACCACGTGCTCGAGGGCCAGGACCAGATCCTGGGCCGCCGCGTCTCGATCCTGCTGCCCGCCGAGCAGCACACGTCCCTGCTGGTCGAGAACGCCCGCTCGATGGCCAACGGCAGCATCGGCGCCCCCTTCCAGATCCTCGACCTCGGGCAGGCGGAGACCCACACCTACCTGGTCACCTCGCACACCCCGGCCGCCGACATGCTGGACTCCCTGCTCGTGGAGCCGGACGAGATCGAGGACGAGTCCCTCAGCGACGACATCTTCGGCGCCCCCCGCGGCAACGGCTCCAGCTCGTACGTCTACGACGAGCCGGACCCCACCATGCCGACGCCCGTGGTCGCCACCGAGCCCTCGGACGACCTCGGGGGCGCGGCCCCCGAGGCCAAGGTCACCCGGTGGAAGGACGACGACTCCTACGACGACGCCGCGCCCGCGCCCTCCGTGCGCACGCGCCTCGGCCGGCCCATGCGGGTCAGCGCCACCTCGACCCGTTCGACCCTCTTCGACCGGGCGGCCGCGAGCGGCACCGCCGCTGCGGCGGCCCGCACCGCCGGGACGGACATCGACCCCGGCTACGACGGCGACAACCGCTACGACAGCTACGAGGACGAACGCCAGGACACGCCCTACCGGGAGCCGGAGACCGCCGCCGCCCCGGCACCGCGCGGCCGGGACGCCGATCCGGCCACCCAGAGGGGCGGCGGGGGCCTCCTGCTGCTCGTGCTGGTGCTGCTGGCCCTGCTGATCGGGGCCGTGGTGTTCAGCTTCGACCGTCTGGGCGGGCTCTTCAGCGGGTTGGGCGCCCCGGAGCCGGCCGCGAGCGCCCCCGCCGCCGAGGAGGAGGGCCAGGCGCAGGCGCAGCCGAACGCCGAACCGGCAGTCCCGGACGCCGAGCCGCAGGCCGCCGGCGTCACCCGTCTCGTGCCGGGCGACCCGAACTTCATGGCGGACCAGGATGCCCAGCTGGGCCAGGTCGTCGACGGCAACCCCTCCACCTACTGGATCAGCTACGGCTTCTCCGACCAGAACTTCGGCAACCAGACGCCCAGCGTGGGCCTCGCGGTCGAGCTCGAGGAGGCCGCACCGGTGGAGTCGCTGCGTCTCAGCCAGTCCGCCGGGTCCGGTGGCATGTTCGACGTCTACGTCAACGACGCCCCGAGCCTGGACGGCGCCCAGCAGGTGGCCTCAGGCTCCTTCACCGGACCGGAGATCACCGTCCCGCTCGCGGCCGCGGCCCAGGAGGAGGGCCACGAGTACGTGATCGTCAACTGGACCCAGCTGCCCCAGCTCACCAACCCCATCGCCGGGTTCAACTACGGCCTGCGGGTCGGGGAGATCCAGCTCGACTGAGCTCCCCGCTCCCCCGCCGGCCGCGACCGGGGCGCACGGCACCGGAATATCCGCCGCGCGCCCCCCGTTGTGCCAGTGGTCCCTGCGGCCGGACCCGTCCGGCCGCTCCCTGTACGGAAGGTCAGCAGAACAGTGAGCCCCGACTTCGGTCCCGTGATCAACGCCCTGGACCTCGCCCCGCGCAGCGGCGAGCCGACGGCCACCGCGGAGGACGAGACCGTCCACGAGATGATCGTCGTCGGTTCCGGCCCGGCCGGGTACACCGCCGCGATCTACGCCGCGCGCGCCAACCTCCGCCCCATCGTGTTCGCGGGCTCCGTGACCGCCGGTGGCGAGCTCATGAACACCACCGAGGTCGAGAACTACCCCGGCTTCATCGACGGCATCCAGGGCCCGGAGCTGATGTCCAACATGCAGCAGCAGGCGGAGCGCTTCGGCGCCGACATCCGCTACGAGGACGTCACCGCGCTGCAGCTCGAGGGCGAGGTCAAGACCGTGACCCTCGAGGACGGCTCGGTGCACCGCGCCCACTCCGTGGTCATCGCGACCGGCTCCGCGTACCGGGAGCTCGGCCTGCCGGACGAGAAGCGCCTCTCCGGCCACGGCGTGAGCTGGTGCGCCACCTGCGACGGCTTCTTCTTCAAGGAGCAGCACATCGCCGTCGTCGGGGGTGGCGACTCCGCCCTCGAGGAGGCCACCTTCCTCTCCCGCTTCGCCTCCAAGGTCACCATCATCCACCGCCGCGGAAGCTTCCGCGCCTCCGAGATCATGCGGCAGCGGGCCTTCGACGACCCGAAGATCGAGGTGCTGTGGAACGCGGAGGTCGTGGGGATCAACGGTGAGGAGAAGGTCCGCTCCGTCACCGTCCGGGACACCCAGTCCCAGGAGACGTCCGAGCTGCCGGTGACCGGGCTGTTCGTGGCGATCGGCTCGGACCCCCGCACCGACCTGGTCAAGGACCAGCTCGAGCTCACCGTGGACGGCACGATCCAGGTGGACGGGCGCAGCTCCACCACCAGCCTGGCCGGGGTCTTCGCCGCCGGCGACGTCGTGGACGCGACCTACCGCCAGGCGATCACCGCCGCCGGCTCCGGGTGCATGGCCGCGGTCGACGCCGAGCACTACCTCGCCGCCCTGCACGACCGCTCGGTGCTCCACGGCTGAGCGGCCCCCGGCCCCGGGCTCGACGGACCGCCCCGAGCGCCCTGGGCCATAATCGAACCAGTTCCGCCCTTCGCACGAGTTCCACCCAGAGCGCCGAGCACGCCGTGAGCGTGCCGGTGCCCGGACAAGGAGAATCATGAGCGCCGCCAAGAACGTCACCGACGCCGACTTCAAGACCGAGGTCCTGGAGTCGGACAAGCCCGTCATCGTCGACTTCTGGGCCGAGTGGTGCGGCCCGTGCCGCATGGTCGGCCCCGTCCTGGACGCGATCGCCGCCGAGCACGCCGAGGCGATCGAGGTCGTCAAGCTCAACGTCGACGAGAACCCCGCCGTGGCCTCGCAGTACGGCATCACCTCCATCCCCGCGATCTACCTCTTCTCGGGCGGCGAGGTCGTCAAGAAGGCCATCGGCGCCAAGCCCAAGAGCGCCCTCGAGAAGGAGTTCGCCGACTACCTGACCCCCGGGAACTGACCGGTCGCACCGACCATCCCCGCCACCTCGCGCTCATCCGTCCTCTCCCCTGCGCGGGAGGGGACGGATGAGCCGTTGGCGGCACCGACGACCACCCGACGACCCGTGGGACACCTGTGAAACTCGACGACACCGAACCGATGCTGCGCCGGACCATGACCAACCGACGCGTGGTGGGCCTGCGGGAGCGTCTGCTCCGCGCCGGCGTCACCGTGGCCTACCTGGCGCCCCAGGACGTGAACAACCCCTCCTACTTCGACGACCACGTCGACGCCGCCGTGCGGGCCTTCCAGCAGGAGCGCGGGCTCATCGTCGACGGCCTGGTCGGGCCCGAGACGGACCGCTGCCTCAACGAGGCCCAGTACGCGCTGGGTGATCGTCCCCTCTACGTGGACGACGACCGTCCGCTGCGCGGTGACGACGTCGCCATGCTTCAGCACAACCTCTCGCGGTTGGGCTTCTACTACGGACACCTCAACGGTGTCTTCACCCGGAGCACCCACCACGCCGTGCTGGAGCTCCAGCAGAGCCTGGGCGTGGAGACCACGGGCGTGGTGGACCGCGAGACCATCGCGGCTCTCGCCCGGATCAACAAGAGCATCACCTCCTCGAAGGCCTTCTCGCTGCGCGACTACCACCGCCTCGAGCGAGCCACCTCCGCCCTGCGCGGCCGCTCCGTGGTGCTCCTGCCCTCCCGGGCCGCAGGCCAGCAGCCGCCGGCGTCCGCCACCTCGGATTTCGTCGAGCGCGCGGACGAGATCACCACCGACGTGGCCGTGCGGGCCGTCGAGCTGCTGCGGGAGATCGGCGCGGACCCGGCCGTCGTCTCGCCGGACCACGAGCTGCGGGACCGTCGCGGGGTGCCGGTGCACCGTGTGGCCTCCGTGCGGGACGCCACCGAGGGACGGGCCGACTCCGTCGTCGTCTCCCTGCACTGCGACGGCAACAGCTCCCCCGCCGCATCGGGCCTCGCCTCCTACTACTGGGGCCGCCAGGACGGCTCGGAGGTGTACTCCCCCATCGGCGAGCGGGCCGCGGCACTCGTGCTCAAGGAGATGGTGGCCCGCACCGGCGCCCTGGACCTGGGCACCCACGCCCGGCAGTGGGACCTGCTGCGCTCCCACGACGTCCCCACCGTCTGGCTGGACCTGGGCTACCTCTCCGGACCGGCGGACCGGGCGGCCCTGGCCGACCCCGAGCACCGCGACCACCTCGCGGAGGCCATCGTGTTCGGGCTCCAGCGGATGTTCCTGCTGGCTGAGGACGACGTCCCCACGGGAACCATGCGGCTCGACGACGTCGCGGAGTTCAACGGCCGCTGAGACGGCCGCCGCCCAGCACGGAGCCCCGGTGTTTCACGTGAAACACCGGGGCTCCGTCGTGCTCGGCTCGGCTCAGCTCAGGAGGCTTCCATGCCCGGGTCGAGCACGTCGATGATCCGGTTCAGGTCCTCCACGGAGGCGAACTCGATCGTCATCCTCCCCTTCCGCGACCCGAGCGCGATCTTCACGCTCGTGTCCAGGCGATCCGAGAAGGCGTCGGCGATGTAGTCGAGCCGTTCCTGGTGGCGACCTGTCGGCGTCTTCGCGCGCCGCGGCTTGCGCTCGGTGCCATCGGCCAGCGCGACGGCCTCCTCGGTCGCCCGCACGGAGAGACCCTCGGCTACGATGCGCTGCGCGAGCCGCTCCATCTCCGCCGGCTCCGTCAGGGAGAGCAGTGCTCGGGCATGCCCGGACGAGAGCACACCGGCCGCCACGCGCCGCTGGACGAGCGGAGGAAGACGCAGTAGGCGGATGGTGTTGCTGATCTGCGGCCTCGACCGGCCGATCCGGCGCGACAGCTCCTCCTGCGTGGTGCCGAACTCCTCCATCAGCTGCTGGTAGGCCGCGGCCTCCTCGAGCGGGTTCAGCTGGCTGCGGTGCAGATTCTCCAGCAGCGCGTCCCGGAGCAGGTCGTCGTCGGCGGTCTCCCGGACGATCGCGGGAATGGTGGCCAGGCCGGCGCGCTGGGTCGCCCGCCACCGCCGCTCCCCCATGACCAGCTCGTAGGACGGGTTCCCGTCCTCCCTGCTGGGACGGACAACGATGGGCTGCAGCACGCCGAGTTCACCGATGGAGTAGGCGAGCTCCGCGAGCTCCTCCTCGTCGAAGACCTGTCGCGGCTGCTTGCGGTTCGGGTGGATCGCCACCACGGGGAGTTCGGCGAAGGTGGCGCCCGGCACGGCGGTCAGGTCGCCACCGGACGCCGTCGTTCCACGTGAAACATCGGTCTCCGACTCCTTCCCCGGTGCGGCTGCCGAATCGTGGTCGGATGATGTCGGCACCTCGTGCGGGTCATTGCCCGACGTGCCCGACGAACGCGGCGTTTCACGTGAAACGTCCGCGTCGCCTCCGGTGCCACGGGGTGCTCGCGGTTCCTTCTGTGATCGGGTCGGCACCTCGTTCCCCGAAGCATCCGACGAACCGGACCCCTCCCGTGTTTCACGTGAAACATGGCCTGCTTCCGCCGCCGACGAGGCCTCGGGCGCGGACTCCTCCGGTTCTGCGGACGTCTCCTCGGCCTCGGACGGCGCGACCGTCCTCCGATCCGGGTCCGGGGCGCCGGACGGCAGGAAGAACATGTCGGACGGCCGGCTGACCAGCGTGGTGTTGCGCAGAGCCTCACCCATGTTTATCCGGGCCTTCATGGCCTTCTGGCGCGCGGCAGGACTCGCGGTCCGACGTGCAGGACCGGACGCGCCGGACCGGGAGGATGCGGGAGCGGCCTCAGCATTGCCAGGCATGTTTTCGGGGTCGCGATCGGCCGGTTCGGCGGCTGTTCCTGCTGCATTTCGGCCCGTCTTCGGGAAAGTCCCCCCGGACAATTCCGGCGCGGACTCGTCGGCGGAACCGCTGGACCGGGGCGTCGACTCCGGACCGGTCTTGGCCCCGGTCTGCTCACCACGAGATGTTTCACGTGAAACGGAACGCGCGGCCGCACCATTGCTCGTCGTCACCGACCTCGCCGAATCGGGGGACGGCGCCGCTTCGGCAGCTGCGGACGGTGCCGACTGGTCCTTCGCCGGTCCTGCGGCGGCCGGCGCACTCGGAATCAGTGCCCCCAGTCCCCGGCCGAGACCACGTCGTCGTTCGCTCACGGTGTTCCTTTCCTTCGCGCGGCAATCCGGTCAATTCTAGCCGAGGGGCATCCGCCGACGATCTTCCGCACGGCGATGGTGCGCGGCCGATCTGGCGGACATTACCGACCTCGGTACGACGTCCGGGCACTCGCCCGGCAGGCTGCGACAGGCAGTGTTCCACGTGAAACATCCCGGGAAGGCCTGGCGGAGTCCGGGGAGAGCCGCCGCCCTCGGACGGCACCGTCCTCATGCGACCAGTGCCTCCGATACCGTGGCCCCGGCGAAAATCCGTCCGGGGGAGTCGCCCGCGTACACACGACACCGCTCGAAGAGCCTCCGTCGTGCGGGTGCCACCGTCATCGATGGGCCGCTTCCTCGTCAGAACGAGAAGGGCCCGATCTCCGAGGGCGGTGCCGTCGTCCCGGGGAGCGGGCGTTGTACGCAGGAGGCCTGCGGCCGACGGAACCGCAAGGCGTCGACGGTCGGGGTCCGGCCGCCGACGGCAGCGAGAAGCCACCGGGCTGCGGCGGGAGCAGAAAGGCGCCCGCCTCCGGGGGAGACGGGCGCCCGGGGGAGCGGAGGATCAGCGACCGGAGCGCAGGGCGATCTCGGCGGCAGCCTCGAGGTAGGACAGCGCCCCGGTCGAGCTGGGGTCGTAGTTGATGACGCTCTGCTGGTAGCTCGGTGCCTCCGAGATCCGCACCGAGCGGGGGATCATCGTCTCGAGGACCTCGTCGGGGAAGTGGGTGCGGACCTCTTCGGCGACCTGGGACGCGAGGTTGGTGCGCCCGTCGTACATGGTCAGCAGGATCGTGGAGACCTTGAGCTCCGGATTGAGGTGCTTCTGGATCATCTCGATGTTCTTCAGCAGCTGGCTCAGGCCCTCGAGGGCGTAGTACTCGCACTGGATGGGGATCAGGACCTCGGTGGCTGCGACGAACGCGTTGAGCGTCAGCAGTCCGAGGCTGGGCGGGCAGTCGATGAAGACGTAGTCCAGACGTTCGAGTCCGTCCTCCTCGCGCCTGCGGGCGTAGGTCTCCAGGGCGCGCCGGAGCCGGTGCTCGCGCGCCACCATGGAGACCAGCTCGATCTCCGCACCGGCGAGGTCGATGGTCGCGGGAACGACCCAGAGATTCTCCGCCTCGGCGGAGGTCTTCACCACGTCCGCGACGGGCATCTCGTCGATCAGGACGTCGTAGGTGCTGTCGACCTCCGAGCTGTGCTCCACCCCGAGCGCGGTGGAGGCGTTGCCCTGCGGATCGTTGTCGATCACGAGGACGTTCTGGCCCTGCCGGGCGAGGGCGACGGCGAGGTTCACCGATGTGCTCGTCTTGCCGACGCCGCCCTTCTGGTTGCTGATGGTGAACACCCGCGTCGCGGCGGGCTTCTCCAGCTGGACCTTCTTCAGCCTGGCGCGTCGCCTGGTCTCTTCCACGAGCGTCCTCCCCAGCGGCGTGTCGTCCGCCATCGTTGTCGTCATCTTGGACAGGTGTCCGTCTGTTTCACGTGAAACACGCGTGCCGCGATCGGGAACAACCTTGATCAATTGATCTACCGGATCAGGAGGAAACTCCGCGCCGAAGCCCATCGGGCTTTCCGCGCCGTTGTCGATCGGCATCTGGCTGCGCACCTTCCCGGTTCGTCTCGAAATGGTTCCGTCCGGCCGCACCTCCCGCGGGGGAGGGCGTCGTGGTCCGCGTTCCGGACCGGCGACCCGGATCGACCCGGGGACCGGCCGCGGCACACGCGCTCCAGCCTACCGCCGCCCCACGTGGCCGGCCGCTGCACCGCTCAGAGCCGGACCCGCACCACCGTGGTCGGCTCCGCGAGCAGGTCCTCGCCGGCCACGACGATCTCGGTGGAGCGCGCGCCGTGGCGGGCCAGCTTCTTCTGGGCCTTCTCGATCTCGTCCCCGGCGGAACGGCCCTTGAGCGCGAGCAGCTCGCCCGTGCCCCGCAGCAGCGGCAGGGTGATGTCCAGCAGGCCCACGAGCGCGGAGACCGCACGCGCCGTCACGACGTCGACCTCCCCGACCTCGTCCTTGGCCTGCTCGGCCCGGGACCGCAGCACGCGGACGTTGGCCAGACCGAGGTCGGACACGACCTCGTCGAGCCACTGCACGCGCCGCTCCAGTGGCTCGATCAGTGTGATCCGCAGATCGGGACGGGCCAGCGCCAGGCACAGTCCCGGCAGGCCTGCTCCGGATCCGACGTCGGCCACCCTGGCGTCCCGGGGGATCAGCTCCTCGACCACGGCGCAGTTGAGCACGTGACGGCTCCACAGGCGCGGGACCTCCCGGGGGCCGATGAGGCCGCGCACGATCCCGGACGACGCCAGGTGCGCGACGTAGCGCTCCGCGAGGTCCTGTCGTTCCCCGAACAGCCGCTCGGCGGCGGCACGCTCACCGGCGTCCGCCGCGGGCGGCTCCTGCGCGGCGGGGGAGGGTCGGTGCTCCTCGGCCATCAGGACTGCTCGGCGGACACGACGATGTGCCGTGCCGCCCCGTCGCCCTCGGACTCGCTCACGAGCCCGTGCTCCGCGACCACGTCGTGCACGATCTTGCGCTCGTAGGCGGACAGCGGCTCGAGGTGCACCCGCTCCCCGGTCTTCTGGGCCTCGCGCACGGCGGCGAGGGCCATCTCGTGGAGCGCGGACGCCCGACGCCGCCGGTAGCCGCCGATGTCGAGCACGAGCCTGGAGCGGCGGTCGGTCGCCGCGAGGACGGAGAGCCGCACGAGTTCCTGGAGCGCCTCGAGGACCTCTCCGTCCTCGCCCACGAGCGCGGAGAGGCTGTCGTCGTCGCCCTCCGCGACGACGGACAGGTAGGTGCGGCCGTCGCGGATCTCGATGTCGATGTCACCGTCGAGGTCTGCGGTGTCGAGCAGCTCCTCGAGGTAGTCGGCCGCCACCTCGCCCTCCTCCTCGAGGGGGTCGAGCTCCGAGGTGACCTCGGCGCCGCCGTCGTCGGACTGTGCGGTGGCGTCCGTCGGCCGGGCGTCACGGTCCGCGTCGTACTGGGGCTGCTGCGCCTCGTCGGCGTCCTGGCTGGTCTGCCGGATGTCGGTCATGTCGTCTCCTGGGGCCGTGGAGGCACGGGACCGGGGCTGCCGGCCCCGTGCAGGGAGGGAGTCGCGGGGTGACCCGCAGCGGTCAACGCGCCTGTTTCTTCTTCGCCTGCTGCCGCTGCCGCTTCTTGCCGACCGGCTGCTGGCGCTGCCCGGCGGCGGCCCGGGCACGCTGCTCCTCGATCTCCGCCTCGTGCTCCTCCTGGGTCTTGCCGACCGGGGGCAGGCCCTTGGCGGCGCGGCGCTCGTTGAGCTCCTGCTCGGCCTGGGAGCCAGGGGTGGGGTTGTTGCGGATGACCCACCACTGCTGGCCCATCGACCAGATGTTGGAGACGGTCCAGTAGATGAGGACGCCGATGGGGAAGTTGATGCCGCCGATCGCGAAGACGAGCGGGAACAGGTAGAGCATCATCTGCTGCTGGCGGTACATGGGGGAGGCCTTGGCGGTCTCGCTCATGTTCTTGGCCGTCAGCTGCTTCTGGGTGAAGAACTGCGAGGCGGACATCGCGATGATCATCACGATCGCCAGCACGATCGTCGCGACGTTGTTGCCGTCGCCCGGGTTGAGCAGGGTGGAGAACAGGGGCGCGCCGAAGAAGGTCGCCTCGTTGAAGGACTGCACCGTGGCCGGGTTCAGGACGTGCAGGGACTCACGGGCCGACGCGGCGGCGGGAACGCCGTTGAGCACCTGGAAGAGGCCGAAGAAGATCGGCATCTGCACCAGGATGGGCAGGCACGCGGAGAACGGGTTGGAGCCGTGGCTCTTGTAGAGCTCCATCTGCTCCTGCGCCATGGCCTGGCGGGAGAGCTGGTCCTTCTTGCCCTTGTACTTGGCCTGGAGCTTGGCCATCTCCGGCTGCAGCTCCTGCATGCCGCGCATGGACTTGATCTGCTTGAGGAACAGCGGAATGGTCAGCGTGCGCATGACCAGGGTGAGGCCCACGATGCAGAGCACCCAGGTGATGCCCGCGGACGGGTCCATCCCGACGGCGGTGAGCAGCTCGTGGAAGACCCACAGCACGGCGGAGACGACCCACCTGAAGGGGAAGAGGATCAGTTCGAACAGGTTCATGGGGAAAGCTCTCCTTGGGCCGCGGGACCGATGCCTCCGGCGGGGTGGTGCTGGTGGCGCTCAGCGAGGGTGGGGTGGTTCAGCAGGACGATCTTGGGCAGGGACGCGAAGTCGGGGAAGGCCCGACCGCCGTCCGGGACCCTGTCGATCCCACCGGCCGCCCAGGGATGGCAGCGCAGGAGCCTGCGGACGCTGAGACCGAGCCCGCGCACGGCGCCGTGCACCGTGACGGACTCCAGCGCGTAGGCCGAGCAGGAGGGGAAGTACCGGCAGACGTCCCCGTACAGGGGGGAGACGATGGTCCGGTAGAGCTTCAGACCCGCGATGAGTGCGTTCTGCGGCAGGAACCAGAGGGCCTGCCACGCCGACGCCGTGCGGACGTACTCCTCGGGAGCCGCCGAGAGGAGGTCTTCGTGCCCATGGGCGTGCTCGCTCATGACTCTGGCTCCTCCCGTCCGGATCGGTGGTCTTCTGCCGGGAGCGGCCCGGTCGCGGCCCGGGGGAGCCCGGCCCGCGAGGACGCCGTCCGCCACGCCTTGGCGTAGTCGGCGGTCAGCTCCGCCCAGTCCGCGGCGGAGGCCGGCGGGAGCGCCCGCACCACCACGTCGTAACCGTACGGGGCCTGCCTGACCGTGGTCTGGGCGAGCTCCCGCAGGCGCCGTTTCACCTTGTTGCGCCGGACGGCGTTGCCCACGGCCTTCGAGACGACGAACCCGAAGCGGGCGGGCCGCTCCTCGGCGGTGGGGCGCACATATACGACGACGTTCCGGCGCCCGTTGCGGGCGCCGGAACGCGTGGTGGCCGAGAACTGGGCCGAGGTCCGGATCCGGTGCTGTTCAGGAAGCACGGTCCTGCTCCTGACGGGCCCGGTGCTCCGGCGGTCCCGGCACGCCGCCGACCACCCGAGGACGGGTGGTCGTCCGGGACGCCGGCACCGACACGGGCCGGCTCAGGCGGAGAGCTCGGTGCGGCCCTTGCTGCGGCGGGCGGCGAGGATGGCGCGGCCGGCGCGGGTGCGCATCCGGGCACGGAAGCCGTGCTTCTTGGCGCGACGGCGGTTATTCGGCTGAAAAGTCCGCTTGCTCACTGGTTACTCCAAAGGCGTCAGGGTGTGTGCCCGCATGGTCCTCGGCGCACCGGATCGGTGGGTCGAGCGGGCGGGCACAGCAGTGCTGGTGGATGCGTCCGAGCATGCGGATGGGCATGACAGTGGACACAAAAGACTAGTTCACCCTAGACAACGGTCAGGGGTCGGTCAAATCAGCGCAGGACGGGGACGGGGCCCGGATCCTCCGGTGGACCCGGGAGGCGTGCGGGGAGCCCGGGCGGGTGGTGGTCCGGCCTCCGCGGGCCGGGTGGTGCTGTGCAGTTCACATCTTACCCACAGCTGTGCACGGATCTTCATCACATCCTGTGGAAAACTTCTGCGCCCACGGCCCCGGAACGGCGCGGAACAGGGGGTGAACTACACGTCTGTAGTTCCTCCGGCCCCTGGAATACGGCTATGACCAGCTTCCGCGCATGTTCTAGGCTGGCACTCGCGGCCGGCCCCCGACGGCTTTTCCACTGCTGTGAACACCTCTGTGGACAAAGCTCCCGACGCGGGGCAGGGACGACCCGTCAAACGGCCCGCCGACCGCCTCGTCATCCCGACGACATCTCGACGACTATTCGATGACATCTCGACGACAGCAGGAGTACGCGTGGGCACGCAGGACAATCAGGCGCTCAGTGCGCAGTGGGCCGAATGCGTGCAGTACATGTACGAGGACCCCATGACCACCGGTCGCTACCGGGGCTTCATCTCCCTGGCCCAGCCGCAGGGTCTCATCGGCACCACGCTGCTCGTCGCGGTCCCCAACGAGCTGACCCGCGAGTTCTTCCAGAACCAGATGGCGTCCGTCCTCCGCTCCTCGGTGGGACGGGCGTTCAGCCCCGAGACGCTCGTGGCGTTCGTCGTCGACGCCGATCTCGAGGCCGTCCCCGCTCCGGAGCCGGGGCCGCCGGCGGCGTCGCTGCCGCCGATCAGCGAGCTCGAGGCCGAGCGCAACCGCACCGACGGGCCCGCCCTGGTCGACCACGGCAGCACCGCCGACGCCGTGGGGATCGACCAGCAGATGCTGGGCTTCGCCGCCGCGCGCCCGGAGCCGGCGCCCCGTCCCGCCCTGGACGCCGGTGACCGGCCCCTGCCCCCGCCGCGCGACCCGCAGGCCGCTCCACCCCGGCGTCCCCTCCGGGACACCGGCACCGCACCCGCGGTGGTGGGGGAGTGGGACAGCTCGGCGCGGCTGAACCCGAAGTACGTCTTCGACTCCTTCGTGATCGGCCAGTCCAACCGGTTCGCCCACGCCGCGGCCTTCGCGGTGGCCGAGACCCCGGCGAAGGCGTACAACCCCCTGTTCATCTACGGGGAGTCCGGCCTGGGCAAGACGCACCTGCTGCACGCCATCGGCCACTACGCCAAGCGCCTCTATCCGCAGGTCCGCGTGCGCTACGTGAACTCCGAGGAGTTCACCAACGACTTCATCAACTCGATCCGCGACGACGAGGGCTCCTCCTTCAAGGAGATCTACCGCAACGTGGACATGCTGCTGATCGACGACATCCAGTTCCTCGCGGGCAAGGAGCACACGCAGGAGGAGTTCTTCCACACCTTCAACGCGCTGCACAACCACGAGAAGCAGATCGTGATCACCTCGGACATGCCGCCCAAGCAGCTCACCGGCTTCGCCGAGCGCATGCGCTCCCGGTTCGAGTGGGGCCTGATCACCGACGTGCAGCCCCCGGAGCTCGAGACGCGCATCGCGATCCTGCGCAAGAAGGCCACCAGCGAGGGCATGGACGCCCCCGACGACGTGCTGGAGTACATCGCCTCGCACATCTCCACCAACATCCGCGAGCTCGAGGGCGCCCTGATCCGCGTCACCGCGTTCGCCTCGCTGAACAAGCAGGCGGTGGACCTGCCCCTGGCGGAGCTGGTCCTCAAGGACCTGATCACCGACGACGGCGCCCAGGAGATCACGGCGGCCTCGATCCTGGCCCAGACCGCGGTGTACTTCGACATCACCCTCGAGGAGCTCAAGAGCAAGTCCCGCACCCGCACCCTGGTCACCGCACGGCAGATCGCGATGTACCTGCTGCGCGAGCTCACCGACATGTCCCTGCCGAAGATCGGTCAGGAGCTGGGCGGGCGCGACCACACCACGGTGATGCACGCCGACCGCAAGATCCGCACCCTGATGGCCGAGCGCCGGCAGATCTTCAACCAGGTCACCGAGCTGACGAACCGGATCAAGCAGCAGCAGCGCGAGGGCTGAACGGTCCGCACCCCTGCTCCACGGGCCCACCGGAACTCCGGTGGGCCCGTTTCTTGTAGTTCGTCCACAGCCTTTTTCCGCGCCGTTCCGGGCCCGGAGACCCCCTTCTGCACAGGGGGAGGAGCTGCTGTGGAGCGGCTGTGCACAGGACAGAACCCACACCTGTGGATAAAATTGTGGAATACCTCCGGTTCCCGGTGGAGAACCTCGGCACAACTCCGCCGGACCCTGTGGAACCCCCGGAATCACGCGGATCTCGTCCACCGGGCACCGGCAGTTCGGTGGACCGCGACGCACAGGAAGTCAACAGGCCCACGCCGGGCGGAACGTGGCCGAGCGGCACTTATCCACAGATTCCACAGGGGTTATTAACACTCCCATCCTTAAAGAACTCTCCGGCCAAACAACAAGAATCCTGTGGCCGAGGCCCCGTCCGGGCCGGCAAACGACAAGAAGTCCGCCACGCACGGCCGAATGGCCGCACGCTTCGGCGGACCGATACGATGCAGAGGGCGAAGACCCGGTCCGCACCTCGCGGAGCAACGGGCACCGTGCTCCAGGACGTGGGCTCCGCCGCCCCTGCTCAGACTGAAAGGCAGCAACCTCTCGTGAAGTTCTCCGTCGAACGCGATGTTCTCGCCGAGGCCGTGACCTGGACCGCCCGGTCCCTCTCTCCTCGGCCCCCAGTCCCCGTGCTGTCCGGTCTGCTCATCCGGGCGGAGGGCGGATCCCTGTCCATCGCGAGCTTCGACTACGAGATCTCGGCCCGGCTCTCGATCAGCGCCGACGTCCAGGAGGAGGGGACCACCCTCGTCTCCGGACGGCTGCTCGCCGACATCTGCCGTTCGCTGCCCTCCGCACCGGTCGAGGTCCAGGCCGACGAGGGCAAGGTCACCCTCACGTGCCGGTCCTCCCGGTTCAACCTGGCCGCGATGCCCGTGGGGGACTACCCCGAGCTGCCGGCCCTCCCCGACGTCTCCGGCGTGGTCCCCGGCAACGAGTTCGCCCACGCCGTGGCCCAGGTGAACATCGCCGCGAGCAAGGACGACACCCTGCCGATCCTCACCGGCGTGCGGATGGAGATCGAGGGCGAGAAGATGACCCTCCTGGCCACCGACCGGTACCGGCTCGCCATGCGCGAGCTGACCTGGCGGCCCGGCGCCCAGGACATCTCGACCGCAGCCCTAATCAAGGCCCGCACCCTCAACGACATCGCCAAGACCCTCGGCTCCGCCGGGGACATCAACATCGCGCTGTCCGACTCCGCGGAGCTGGTCGGCTTCGAGTCGGGGGGCCGCCGGACCACGAGCCTGCTCATCGACGGCGAGTACCCCAAGATCCGTTCGCTGTTCCCCGAGCACACCCCGATCACCGCGGCCGTGCGCACCAGCGAGCTCGTCGAGGCCGTCCGGCGCGTCTCGCTCGTGGCCGAGCGGAACACCCCCGTCCGCCTCGCCTTCACCGAGGGTCAGGTGGCCCTGGACGCCGGCACCGGCGAGGACGCCCAGGCCTCCGAGGTGCTGGACGCCCACCTCACCGGCGAGGACATCACGGTGGCCTTCAACCCCACGTACCTGTCCGAAGGGCTGCACGCCTTCGCCTCCGACTACGTCCGGTTCTCCTTCACGGCCCCGCCGAAGCCGGCCGTGCTCTCCGCCCAGGCCGAGCCCGAGGGCGAGGACAAGGACGACTACAAGTACCTCCTGATGCCGGTCCGGCTGCCCAGCCAGTGACCCGCCGGCGCGGAATCCGAAGCGGCTGATCCGGGCGTGTTCGTCGACCACCTCTCCCTGCTGGACTACCGGACGTATGACCTCCTGGACATCCGTCTGGGGCCCGGGACCACCGTGTTCGTGGGCCCGAACGGCGTGGGCAAGACGAACATCGTCGAGGCCCTGGACTACACGGCCGGTCTCTCCTCCCACCGCGTGTCCTCCGACGGACCGCTGATCCGCTTCGGCGCCGAGCGCGCGATCGTCCGGGTCCGCGTGCGGCGCGGGACCCAGCAGACGGTCCTCGAGCTGGAGCTCAACGACGGCCGGGCCAACCGGGTGCGCATCAACCGTGCGGCCCCGGTCCGGGCCCGCGACGCGCTCGGCATCGTGCGGACCGTGCTGTTCTCCCCGGAGGACCTCGCACTGGTCAAGGGCGACCCCTCCCACCGGAGACGCTTCCTCGACGACCTCGCCCGGTCCATGCGCCCGGTCCTCGCCGGGACGATGGCCGACTACGAGAAGGTCCTCAAACAGCGCAACGCACTCTTGAAGTCCGCCCGCCGGAGCGGGCGCTTCACCGAGACCCACCGCTCGACGCTGGCCGCGTGGAACGACCAGTTCGCCCGTGCCGGGGCCGTCATCCTGCACGCGCGCCTGCAGCTCGTCGACGCCCTGGCCCCGCAGGTGGCCACGGCCTACGACCAGCTCACCGACGGCACGAAGTCGACCACGCTGCGCTACGTCTCCTCGGTGCTGCCCGAGAGCGCCGGCGGGGACGTCGAGCAGCTGCGCGGCTTCACCCCGGCGGACCTCCACCGGCTGATCCTCGAGGCGTGCGAGAGCTCGGAGCAGCGGGAGCTCGAACGGGGCCTCACCCTGATCGGCCCGCACCGTGACGAGCTCGAGCTGGTGCTCGGCGAGGCCCCCGCGCGCGGCTACGCCTCCCACGGGGAGACGTGGTCCTACGCCCTCGCCCTCCGGCTGGGCTCCTGGTACGTCCACCTCGCGGACGACCCCACCGAGGGCGCCGCGCCGATCCTCGTCCTGGACGACGTGTTCGCGGAGCTCGACGCGCGGCGCCGGAGCCGCCTGGCCGCGATCGTGGCCTCCGCCGAGCAGGTGCTGGTCACCGCCGCGGTCGAGGAGGACCTGCCCGCCGAGCTGGTCGCCGGGCCGCACGACGTGGTGCGGGTCGGGCCCGGCACCGCCGTGCGGGACGACGAGCAGCCGACCGCCGGGACCGGCCCGGACGCCGCTCCGGAGCCGCCGTCGTGAGCGGGCCCGAGCCCGGGGACCGTTCCCCGGTCCCCGAGGACCGCCCGGCGGAAGCCCCGGTCCCCGAGGAGAACGTCGTGCGGATCGAGGACGAGATCGACGCGCCGGCGGCGCTGCTGACCCGGATGCGTCACGCCGCCGAGGCCCGGGGGGACGGGCGGCTCTACGGCGCGGCCGCGCGGCGCAACCTCAAGAACTTCGGGGCCGCGATGGAGTCCGCCACCGCGTCCCCCGCCGACCGGCTCGGGCGCCGGGGCAACGACGTGGACCCGCGGGCGCTCGGCGGGTACTCCGGCGCGGGACGCTCCGCCCGCGACCCCCGGGGCGTCGGTTCCGTGCTGGACTCCCTCGTGTCGGGGCGCGGGTGGAAGTCGCCGGTGGCGGTCGGCTCGGTGCTCTCCCGCTGGGACGAGCTCGTGGGACCGGGGATCGCCGGGCACTGCCGGCCGGAGAGCTTCGACGAGACCGTGGTGCGGGTCCGCTGCGACTCCACCGCGTACGCCGCCAACCTGCGGCTGATGCTCCCGCAGCTGCTGCGCATGTTCGACGAGCAGCTGGGGGAGGGGATCGTCACCCGGATCGAGATCCTCGGCCCGGCGGCGCCGAGCTGGAAGCGCGGCCGCCGCTCGGTGCAGGGCAGGGGCCCCCGCGACACCTACGGATGAGCCCCGCGCCCCGGAACGCTGAGCGGCCTCGTGGCGCGCTGCGGCACCCCGGGCACGATCCGCTGGTGGTGGAGAGCAGGAAGATTCGTCCTGAGGGCCTTTTCCGGCCGCTCAGGGGCACCTGGGGTCACCCCTGGCTCGTCGTTTTCCGATAGAATCGGTTCCAGACAGCGAACGACGGACCGGGCCCCACGGCCGACCGCGGCACCATGCCCGCGGCGCGGGCGTCCGGAGCCGTCGAACCGTTCCGACCCCGCAGGAGCCGATGAGCCGCAGAACGTCTCATCGGCGTTCTCTTGTGCTGTCCGGAGCGGCCGGAACGCCCAACAGGAGGAGCCAGGAACCCGTGGCAACAGAGGATCCGCAGAAGCGCGAGTACGGTGCCGGTGACATCACCGTCCTGGAGGGGCTCGAGGCCGTCCGGAAGCGACCCGGCATGTACATCGGCTCGACCGGCCCGCGCGGGCTGCACCACCTCGTGTACGAGGTGGTCGACAACTCGGTCGACGAGGCCCTGGCCGGCTACTGCGACCACATCGAGGTCTCGCTGCAGGCCGACGGCGGCGTGAAGGTCGTCGACAACGGCCGCGGCATCCCCGTGGACATCCACCCCACCGAGGGCCGGCCGACCGTCGAGGTCGTCATGACGATCCTGCACGCCGGCGGCAAGTTCGGCGGCGGGGGCTACGCCGTCTCCGGCGGTCTGCACGGGGTGGGCATCTCCGTGGTCAACGCCCTGTCCCGACGCGTGGAGACCGAGGTGCGGCGACAGGGCCACGTCTGGCGGATGGTCTTCGCCGACGGCGGACGGCCCCAGGGCGAGCTGGTCCGGGCCCAGGAGACCGAGGAGACGGGCACCACGCAGGTCTTCTACCCGGACCCCGAGATCTTCGAGACGGTCGACTTCGACTTCGAGACCCTGCGGGCGCGGTTCCAGCAGATGGCCTTCCTCAACAAGGGCCTCAAGATCAGCCTCACGGACGAGCGCGCCGCCGAGGAGTCCGGTGAGGAGATCGCCGGCTCCGCCTCCGACCGCACCGCGGTCCACGCGGAGTCCGAGCCGGTCGAGGGCCGCGACGGCGGCACCGACGTCCACCGGTTCAACCACGAGGACGAGAACGACTCCGGCCACCGGCGGGTCGTCTACAAGTACGACCACGGCCTGCTCGACTACGTCACCTTCCTGAACACGTCCAAGAAGGCCAACCTCGTCCACGACGACGTCATCGCGATCGAGTCGGAGGACACCGACCGCAGGATGTCCCTCGAGCTCGCCATGCAGTGGACCACCGCCTACACCGAGTCGGTGCACACCTACGCGAACACGATCAACACCCACGAGGGCGGCACCCACGAGGAGGGCTTCCGCTCGGCCATGACCTCGCTGGTGAACCGGTACGCCCGGGAGAACAAGCTCCTGCGGGACAAGGACGAGAACCTCACCGGAGACGACGTGCGCGAGGGACTGACCGCGGTCATCTCGATCAAGCTCGCCGAGCCGCAGTTCGAGGGCCAGACGAAGACCAAGCTCGGCAACTCCGAGGCGAAGACCTTCGTGCAGCGCGAGGTCAACGAGCGCTTCGGCGCCTGGCTGGAGCAGAACCCGGCCCCCGCGAAGGAGATCATCCGCAAGGCCATCAACGCCTCGCAGGCCCGGCTCGCGGCCCGCAAGGCGCGCGAGACGACCCGTCGCAAGGGCCTCCTGGAGTCGGGCGGGATGCCCGGCAAGCTCAAGGACTGCTCGTCCAAGGACCCGTCGCTGTCCGAGATCTACATCGTGGAGGGAGACTCCGCGGGCGGCTCCGCGGTCCAGGGGCGGGACCCCGCGCACCAGGCGATCCTGCCGCTGCGCGGCAAGATCCTCAACGTCGAGCGCGCGCGGCTCGACCGGGCGCTGTCCAACACCGAGGTCCAGTCGATGATCACCGCCTTCGGCGCGGGCATCGGCGACGACTTCGACATCGCCAAGGCGCGGTACCACAAGATCGTGCTGATGGCCGACGCCGATGTCGACGGCCAGCACATCACCACGCTGCTGCTGACGCTGCTGTTCCGGTTCATGCGCCCGCTGATCGAGCACGGGTTCGTCTACCTGGCCCAGCCTCCGCTGTACCGGATCAAGTGGTCCAACGCCCCGCACGACTACGTCTACACGGACGCCGAGCGGGACCAGGTCCTGGCGCGGGGGCTGGCCAACAACCAGCGCATCCCCAAGGACAACGGCATCCAGCGCTACAAGGGTCTCGGCGAGATGGACTACACCGAGCTGTGGGACACCACGATGGACCCCGAGCACCGCACCCTGCTCCAGGTGACCATGGAGGACGCGGCCGCCGCCGACCAGATCTTCTCCGTGCTCATGGGCGAGGACGTCGAGTCCCGCCGCGAGTTCATCCAGCAGAACGCCAAGGACATCCGGTTCCTCGACATCTGATCCGCGGCATATGCCCGGCACGGCATGCAGCTCCGTGACCAGGGCCCGCGCAGGACACCGAGAACCAGCAGACAGAACGGAAAGACCGCATGAGTGACGAGACCCAGGACGGACAGAACCCGGAGGCCACCGGTCCCGCCGGCGACCTCGAGACCTCCCCCGTGCTGACCGACCGCGTGGAGCAGGTGGACCTGCAGACCGAGATGCAGCGGTCCTACCTGGACTACGCCATGGCCGTCATCGTCGGCCGCGCCCTCCCGGACGTCCGGGACGGGCTGAAGCCGGTCCACCGCCGCGTCCTCTACGCGATGTACGACGGCGGCTACCGCCCGGACCGCTCCTTCAACAAGTGCGCCCGCGTGGTGGGCGAGGTCATGGGCCAGTACCACCCGCACGGCGACTCCGCGATCTACGACGCCCTCGTCCGCCTGATCCAGCACTGGGTGATGCGCTACCCGCTCGCCCTGGGCCAGGGCAACTTCGGCTCCCCGGGCAACGACGGCGCGGCGGCCCCGCGGTACACCGAGACCAAGATGGCGCCCGTCGCCATGGAGATGGTCCGGGACATCCACGAGGAGACCGTGGACTTCCAGGACAACTACGACGGCAAGAACCAGGAGCCGTCGGTGCTGCCGTCACGGTTCCCGAATCTGCTGGTCAACGGCTCCTCCGGCATCGCCGTGGGCATGGCCACCAACATCCCGCCGCACAACCTGCGCGAGGTCGCCGACGGCGTCCAGTGGTACCTCCGGCACCCGGAGGTCTCCAACGAGGAGCTGCTCGAGGAGCTGCTGCTCCGGATCAAGGGCCCGGACTTCCCGACCGGCGCGCAGATCCTGGGGCACAAGGGCATCGAGGAGGCCTACCGGACCGGCCGGGGCTCCATCCCGATGCGGGCCGTGGTCAGCGTCGAGGAGATCCACGGCCGCACGTGCCTGGTGGTCACCGAGCTGCCCTACCAGGCGAACCCGGACAACCTCGCGATGAAGATCGCCGACCTCGTCAAGGACGGCCGGATCACCGGCATCGCCGACATCCGGGACGAGACCTCCGGCCGCACCGGCCAGCGCCTGGTGATCGTGCTCAAGCGGGACGCCGTGGCCAAGGTGGTGCTCAACAACCTCTACAAGCACACACAGCTGCAGGACAACTTCTCCGCCAACATGCTCGCGCTGGTGGACGGAGTGCCCCGCACCCTGAGCCTCGACGCCTTCATCCGGCACTGGGTCACCCACCAGATGGACGTCATCGTGCGCCGCACCCGGTACCGGCTGCGGCAGGCCGAGGCGGAGGCCCACATCCTGCGCGGCCTGCTCAAGGCCCTCGACGCCCTCGACGAGGTCATCGCGCTCATCCGCCGCTCCCCGACGGCCGACGACGCCCGCACCGGGCTGATGGAGCTGCTGCAGATCGACGAGGACCAGGCGCAGGCCATCCTCAACATGCAGCTGCGCCGGCTCGCAGCCCTCGAGCGGCAGAAGATCCAGGACCGGCACGCGGAGCTCGAGCGGCTCATCGCCGAGTACACCGAGATCATCGCCTCCGAGGAGCGCCAGCGCGGGATCATCTCCTCCGAGCTCGAGGAGATCGTGAGCCGCTACGGCGACGAGCGCCGCTCCGAGATCCAGTACGGCTACGACGGCGACATGTCGATGGAGGACCTGATCCCCGAGGAGGAGATGGTCGTGACCATCACCCGCGGCGGATACGTCAAGCGCACCCGCTCGGACCAGTACCGGTCCCAGCGCCGCGGCGGCAAGGGGGTCAGGGGGGCGCAGCTGCGCGGCGACGACGTCGTCGAGCACTTCTTCGTGACCACCACGCACAACTGGATCCTGTTCTTCACCAACCTGGGCCGGGTCTACCGCACCAAGGCCTACGAGCTGCTCGAAGCCGGGCGCGACTCCAAGGGCCAGCACGTGGCCAACCTGATGGCCTTCCAGCCGGGGGAGCGGATCGCCCAGGTGATGGAGCTGGGCTCCTACGAGGACGCCCCGTACCTCGTGCTCGCCACCCGCGACGGGCTGGTGAAGAAGACCCGGCTGCTGGACTACGACACCAACCGCACGGCCGGGGTCATCGCGATCAACCTGCGCGAGGACGACGAGCTGGTCTCGGCCCAGCTGGCGTCCGCGCAGGACGACCTGCTCCTGGTCTCCCGCAACGGCATGTCCCTGCGCTTCACCGCGAGCGACGAGGTGCTGCGTCCCATGGGCCGGGCGACCTCCGGGGTCACCGGCATGAAGTTCCGCGACGGCGACGAGCTGCTCTCCGCGAACGTGGTCACCGACGACGCCTACGTCTTCGTGGTCACCGAGGGCGGCTACGCCAAGCGGACCAAGGTGGAGGAGTACCGGGTGCAGGGCCGTGGCGGCATCGGCATCAAGGTGGCGAAGCTCGCGGAGCAGCGCGGCCGGCTGGTCGGCGGCATCATCGTGGGCGAGGAGGACGAGGTCCTCGTGGTCATGGAGTCCGGCAAGGTCGTGCGCACCGGCGCCTCCGAGGTCCCCGCCAAGGGCCGCGACACGATGGGCGTGATCTTCGCGAAGCCGGCGCAGGGCGACTCGATCACGGGCGTGGCCCGCAACGCGGACCGCGAGATCGCGGAGGAGGTCGACGCCGAGGCCGTCGCCGAGATCGACGTGCAGCTGGACGAGTCCATGGAGACGGCCGACGTCCTGGCGCCCGACGAGGCCGACGTGCTCGACTCCGTCCCCGGAACCGGGGACGCGGCGGACGATGAAGTAGCGTTGGACGCGAACAACAACGGAGGTAACGCATGAGCTCGAGTTCCGGCTCCAACGCCGCCGGCAAGTCCGGACGCGCCCCCCTCGCGTCCGCGCCCCGGCCCGGTGCCGCGGGCAAGTCGGGTCCGGCAGCGCCCGCGCAGTCCGGGGCGCCCGCCCGGACCGCGCCCAAGCCCGTGAAGTCCGCCGCGGGCCCGGCCAAGAGCAGCAGGCCCAGCAGCTCCACGAAGGGCCTGGTCCGCCCGGCCCCGCGCCCGCGGGTGCGCCGCGCGCGCCTCGTGGTGTCCAAGGTCGACACCTGGTCGGTGCTCAAGCTCGCGTTCCTGCTCTCGGTGGCGCTCGGGATCATCACCGTGGTCGCGTCCGTGGTGCTGTGGATCGTCCTGGACCTCACCGGGATGTTCGACGGCATCAACGAGTTGCTCGGCATGCTCGGTGGTGCGGGCGGCGCCCTGAACGTCAAGGACTTCCTCTCGCTCGGCCAGGTCGCGATCTTCGCGACCATCGTCTCGGTGGTCAACGTGATCCTGCTGACCGCCCTCTCGGTGCTCGCGGCGCTGCTTTACAACATCGCCGCGGCGCTCGTGGGCGGGATCGGCCTCGTCCTCACGGACGACTGATCCGGCACCCGATGCTCACCGGTGGCCGGCCCGCGCCGGGACGATTTGGCACGGGTCGGCAACTCCGGTATCGTTTCTTCTCGGTCCGCAAGGGCTGGAAGGGCGTATAGCTCAGACGGTTAGAGCGCTTCGCTGATAACGAAGAGGTCCCAGGTTCAATTCCTGGTACGCCCACGGTTCCCTATTCCGCAGGTCAGGAGGCAGGCGTGAACAGGAAAGTGGCTGCGGTGCTCGCCCTGGTCGGAGCGTCGGTCGCGGTGCTCACCAAGCTGCGGGAGGCCGAGGCCGACAGGACCGCATGGGCGGACGTCACCGACGAGGTGGAGTAGTCCGGACACTGCGGGGGCGTGGCGCAATTGGTAGCGCATCTGCTTTGCAAGCAGAGGGTTAGGGGTTCGAGTCCCCTCGCCTCCACCACATCGGATCCCGATCGAGCACCTGCTCGGTCGGGATTTCTCGTACCCGGGGGCAGGCCACCCTCCGTCGTGCCGTCCGACCGGTGCCAGGGCCCGGCCGCAGTGCCGGGCCACGGCAGAGGCCCCCGCTCCCTGGACGGGAGCGGGGGCCTCTGCGGCGGGAGCGGGGGGCTCAGGACTCGTTGTCGTCCTTCTTGCCCTGGATCTGCTCCTTGACCTCGTTGATCGTGGTCTTGGCGTCCTCGCCCACGGCCTGGGCGTTGTCCTTGACCTCGGCGGCGGCCTCGGACACCCCGCCCGACTGGCCGGCCGGGGTGGTGGCGTCCTTGACGTCGTCGACCTGCACACCGCTGCCGGCGGCCACGGTGGACTGCTGCCCCACCGGGGAGGCCGTCACGCGCGGGGAAGTGGCCGCGGGAGTCTTCCAGGGGTCCTCGACCGGGCGGGACGCCTTCCAGGCGGCCACACCGGCGACGCCGCCGGCGACGAGCAGGCCCAGGACCAGGAGGCCCTTGTGCGAGCTCTCGGCCTTCTTCTGCTGCTTGGCGTAGTCCTTGGCGACCTTCGAGGCGGCCTTCTTGGCGTTGGCCACGGCCTTCTTGTCACCGGTCAGCTTGGCGACGATGGCCTCGAGCTGCTCCGGGGTGTCCGCGTCCGCGAACTTGCCCGCGAGCAGGGCGGCCGCACCGGCGTACTTGGCCTGCATCGCGGCGCGGCTGTCCGCGGCGCGGTCGGCGGCCTTCGCGGCGACGGGACCCGCGGTCTGGGCGGCCTTCGCGGCGACCGGGGCGGTCACGGCGGCCGCCTTCAGCTTCGCGGAACCGGAGAGACCCTGGGCCCGGCCGATGCCCTCCTGGACCTTGGGGCCGGCGGTCGCGACACCACCGGCGAGGGCGGCGGCGCCCGCCTCGACACTGTGCTGGAGCTTGGGCGCGAGCTCACCGATCTCCTTGGACGCCCACTTGCCGGCGTCGAGGACCTTGTTCTCGGCGGCCTTCTGCGTGGCGGCAGCCTTCTTCTCGCTCTCGGACTTCTTGAAGCTCATGAATCCATCCCTCCTCGGGTCGTGACAATCCATGGTCAGCATACGGGCAGTGGTCTCCCGGATGGAGGGTCTGCCGCGCAATCCCGGGGCTTTTCACTGTGCGCTGAACGCCGTGGGAGCTCCTGGGGAGGCCTCCGGGCCCGTGCAAGAATGAGCCCATGACTTCTGCCATCCCCACCGCCAAGGCGACGATCCACACCAACCACGGCGACATCGTCGTGAACCTCTTCGGCAACCACGCTCCGAAGACCGTCAAGAACTTCATCGGTCTCTCGGACGGTACCCAGGAGTGGAGCGACCCCCGCACCGGCGAGAAGCAGACCGGTCCCCTGTACCAGGACGTGGTCTTCCACCGCATCATCCGCGACTTCATGATCCAGGGCGGCGACCCCCTGGGCCAGGGCATCGGCGGCCCGGGCTACGAGTTCGACGACGAGATCCACCCCGAGCTGAACTTCAACGAGCCCTACATCCTCGCGATGGCCAACGCGGGCAAGCGCAACGGCCGGGGCACCAACGGGTCCCAGTTCTTCATCACCACCGCCCCCACCACCTGGCTGCAGGGCAAGCACACCATCTTCGGCGAGGTGGCCGACGACGAGTCCAGGAAGGTCGTCGACGAGCTCAACGACGTCCGCACCGGCGGCATGGACCGCCCGGTCGAGGACTGCGTGATCACCTCGATCGACGTCGAGCAGCTCTAGGCCCGAGCAGGATCCCCGCCCCGGCGCCGCCGGGGCCAGCGGCACAGGCCCGTCCGGAGCGATCCGGACGGGCCTGTGCCGTTGCCGTCCAGTCCACGATCCCGGCCCGAGGCCGGCCCACGAGGAGTTCCAGTGAGCGGCGAACGACCGCAGTACGGCGTGTCCACCGGGGGAGAGGTCCCGGTGTGCCCGCGCCACCCGGACCGTCCCGCCTACGTCACGTGCCAGCGGTGCGGGCGGCCGGCGTGCCCCGAGTGCCAGCGCGCGGCCGCGGTGGGCGTCCACTGCGTCGACTGCGTGCAGCAGGCCTCGCGCACCCGCCCCGCCCTGCGCACGAGCCTGGGCGGCCGCGCGCCGCAGGGCTCCCCGATGCTCGTCACCTGGTGGCTCGTCGGCGCCAACACGGTGGTCTACGCCCTGCAGTGGCTGCTCCGGGCCGTGGGTCTGAGCCTGCTGCAGATGTTCGCCTACGCCCCCGTGACGACCACGTCCGAACCGTGGCGGATGCTCACGAGCGGGTTCCTGCACTCGATGTCCAGCCCGTTCCACCTGCTCCTGAACATGTACATGCTCTACGTCTTCGGACGGATGCTCGAACCCTCGCTCGGCCGTGCCCGGTTCCTGCTGCTGTTCCTGCTGTCCGTCCTCGGAGGCTCCGTGGGCGTCCTGCTGCTCTCCCACCCCCTGAGCCTCGTGGTCGGCGCCTCCGGCGGCATCTTCGGGCTCTTCGGCGCCCTGTTCGTGCTCCAGCGCCACCTCGGCCAGTCGATCACGCCCGTCGCCGTCCTCATCGGCATCAACGTCGTCTTCGGCTTCGTGTTCCCCGGCATCGCCTGGCAGGCGCACCTCGGCGGACTGCTCACCGGCGCCCTCGTGGCGTTCGTCTACACCGCGGCGGCACGCCGCCGCCGCGGCGCCGGCCGCCCGCGCTGACGTCCCCGGCGGGTCTCCGCCCTTTCCGTGCGGACGGGGAGGGAAAGTTCTCCACAGGGCTCGTCCCCAGCTGTCGACAAGTTACAGCGGTGGAATTCCACACCTGGAACTCGTGGTGTGGACAGTGCCGCGACAGCTTCCACAGCTGTTAATAACGCTGTGGAGAGCGAGCTGTGCACACAGTTCTCCACAGTTGTGGACAACGTTGTGCACCGGCTGGGGAGAAGCGCGGGTGCGCTGCGGACCGCAGCGTTCTCAACGGATCCTCAGTCGCGGTGCGGGAGACTGGTCGGGGGCCGGACCGGCCCGTGACCGCTGACGAGGACGGGAGGACGCGTGCGCGTGCTGCTGGTGGAGGACGAGGTGCACCTCGCGGAGTCGCTGCGCCGCGGGCTCACGAACGAGGGCTTCGTGGTCGACGTGGCCCACGACGGCACCACGGGGGCCTGGCTGGCGCGGGAGAACCCCTACGACGTCGTGGTCCTGGACCTCATGCTGCCGGGCAAGAACGGCTACGCCGTGCTCGAGGAGCTGCGCGCCGCCGAGAACTGGGTCCCCGTCCTGATGCTCACCGCCAAGGACGGCGAGTACGACCAGACCGACGCGTTCGACCTGGGCGCCGACGACTACCTGACCAAGCCCTTCAGCTTCCTCGTCCTGATCGCCCGGCTGCGGGCGCTGATCCGCCGCGGCGCACCGGAACGGCCGGTCGTGCTCGCCGTCGGGTCCCTCGAGCTGGACCCCGTCCGCCGGTCCGTGACCCGCCGCGGGCGGCTGCTCGAGCTCACGGCCAAGGAGTACGTCATCCTGCAGTACCTCATGCAGAACAAGGAGAAGGTGGTCTCCAAGCTCGAGATCATGGACAACGCCTGGGATGCCGAGTTCGAGGGCTCGGAGAACATCGTGGAGGTCTACGTGGGCTATCTCCGGAAGAAGATCGACGCGCCGTTCGGCCTGACGACCCTGCAGACGGTCCGCGGCATGGGCTACCGCCTGGTGCCCGACGACCCCGCGGGCGCCGCACCGTGACCGCAGGCGTCGGAGCGCAGCTCGCGCACTGGGGGGTGCGCCGGCGCAGCACGGCCGCCGCCGCCCTGCTCATCCTGCTTGTGGTGGCCGTGGCCGGGGCCGTGCTGGTCGAGGTCCTGAACCGCACCGCCGTGGGGGCCGCGCACGACCAGGCCCTGACCCGGCAGTCCGAGATCCTGCGGGACCTCGGCGTGCCCTGGGAGCCGCGGACCGCCGGGGGGACCGCGTGGGAGACGGCCGTGTACACGCCCGCGGGCCTCCAGGAGCTGATGCTGCGGCTCGGCCGGCCCGGCGTCGTCGTGCAGCTGCAGAACGCCGACGGGCAGGTGGTGGCCGCCTCGCCCGCCGCCCTGCCGGATGCGGTGCTGTCCCCGCCGGCGCTCGAACCGGGGCGTTCCTTCGACTCCGCGGAAGCCTTCGACGGACCGCTGCCGAGCACCGACGCCTTCGTGTATGTCTCGCACGGCATGTACATCAACGACGAGCCCCTCACGCTCACCGTGGCCGTGCCCATGGGGCTGCAGCAGGGCACGATCCGGACGGTGACCCTCTTCCTGCTCGTCGGTGGGCCGGTCCTGGCCCTGCTCGGGGCCGCCCTCATGTGGCTCCTCGTCGGCCGCTCCCTGGCCCCGGTGCGGCGCATCACCGGGCAGGTCCGGCGGATCGGCACCGCGAACCTCGGGGAGCGGGTGGACGTGCCACCCACCCGGGACGAGGTCGCGGAGCTCGCCGGGACGATGAACGGGATGCTGGACCGGCTGCAGGCGTCGGACCGGGCCCAGCGCCGGTTCGTCGCGGACGCCTCCCACGAGCTGCGCAGCCCCCTCGCGACCCTGACGACCACCATCGAGGTGGCCGCCGCCGACCGGTCCGGCACGATGTGGCCCGAGACCGCCCCCGTGCTGCGGTCCCAGTCCCGCCGGATGGGCCGGCTCGTGGAGGACCTCCTGACGCTCGCGAAGATCGACGACGCCGGGCTGCGGCTGCGCACCGCGGACACCGACCTGGACGAGGTGGTCCGGGAGGAGATCGCCCGGATGCGTCCCGCGTCGCGGCACGAGCTGCGCATCCACGTGGAGCCCGTGCGGATCCGGGGGGACGGCAGCCGGCTGCAGCAGGTGCTCCGCAACCTGCTCTCCAACGCGGAGCGGCACGCGGCGTCGTGGATCGCCGTGTCCCTGCGCGCGGAGGGCGAGGACGCGGTCGTAACCGTGGACAACGACGGCAGCCGGATCGCCCCGGAGGACCGGGAACGGGTCTTCGAGCGGTTCGTCCGCCTCGACGACTCCCGGGCCCGGGACACCGGCGGCTCCGGACTGGGGCTGGCGATCAGCCGGGAGATCGTCGTGGCCCACGGGGGCACGATCACCGCGGGGGAGGACGCGCACGGCAACTGCCGTTTCGAGCTGCGGCTCCCGTGCGGGGCGGACGGCGCCGAGGACCGAGCCGCCCTCAGTACCCTGTGACGGCCTCGCGCCAGATCTGCCGGGCCAGGCCCGGCACGCGCTCCTCCGGGGTGCTCCGGGCGCGCAGGGCCTGGGCGATCTGCCGCTCGGCCGTGGACGCGAGGTGGTCGCGCATGGCGCGTCCCGCCGCGTCCTCGTCCCCCGCGAGCACCGCCTGCACCAGCACGTCGTGCTCGCCGGCCAGCTCGCCGAGCGGCCGGGGAGTCGTCGCGGCCACGACGCCGAGGAAGGACGTGGTGGTGCGCAGCCGCTCCACGAGCCGGCCCGCCTGGGGGTTGCCCGCGAGCTGCAGCAGCATCCGGTGGAGCCCCTCGTCGGCCCCGGCGGCCGCCTCGAGGTCGTGCGCGCGAGCGGCCGCGTGCATCGACTCCCACTGGGCCCGGACGCGTTCCAGGTCCAGCGGCTGAGCGAGGCTCGCCGCCCGGCGGGCGGCCGGCACCTCGAGGGCGGTGCGGACCGCGAAGATCTGCGCGACGTCGGTGGGGCTGACCTCGACGATCTCGAAGCCGCGGTTGCGGTGGAACCGGATCAGGCCGGCCTCGCCCAGCCGCAGGAGGCCCTCCCGCACCGGGCTGCGGGAGACGTTCATGACGGAGGCCAGCTGTTGCACGGAGTACAGCCGTCCTGGCTCCATCTGCCCGGCCATGATGGCTCGGCGCACGGCGGTCATCACCTGGACGGCGAGCGAGCTCTCGGTCGTGGCGGTGACGGACGGCAGCGCCGGACTCGCGGAGGCGGAGCGGCCGTCCGCCGGGGAGCCGGCGAGAGGGTGGACGCTGTCGGTCACGGCGTGGCGGTGAGCTCGGGGACGCCGCAGCGGTGCTCCGTGGCCACGGCCCGCGCGAGCTGCTGTGCCGGGCCCGCGGCCCGCGGACCGTGCCGGTCCGTGACGGTGGTCGTCCCGGTGGCGGGAACGTGGGACCCTCGCATGTGCACCTCCTGGTGTCCGGCGCGACGGGCGCCCGATGGGTGACATGCTACCCACCCTTCGCCCCCGCCGTCCCGGATGACCGCAGATGAATCGCGGGCCGGGCCGGTCGGCCACCCGGTGCGAGCCCGGGGTCCGGGCACGGATCCGCCGGCGGTCCGCCGACGCGCGGCCGGGGACGGGGCGCTCAGGCGCCCGGGGTCGCCCCGACGGCCTCGGCGGGGACCGCGAAGACCGGACGCGGTGACTGCAGCCGTGCGGGGGCGGGCAGCTCCCGGCGCAGGACCCGCTCCCCGGCGCCGAGCTCGAGGGAGAATCCCCCGACGGCGTGGTGCACGTTCTCGCCCAGCACGGTCCGCTCCACGACCTGCTCGGGACCGGGCGGGCCGTGGAGCAGCAGCACGGGCTCGCCCTCCCGCAGCTCCCGCTCGATGCGCTCCACCGCCGGCATCCAGTGGGTCTCCCGCACACCGTCGGGGACGCGGAACGGGACGAGGACGGCGCCGCCGGCCAGCTCGTGCGCGCCGGGCGCCAGGACCCAGGCGCGCCGGCCCTGCGGCGGCTCGGCGGGGGGCGTGCGGCCCTCCGCCGGCACCGGCCACACGTAGTCCAGGCCGGCCGGGTCCCCGGGGAACGCCTCGCGGTAGAGGTCCTCGTCCTTGCGCAGCAGGTTGGACCGGTGCGAGCGGTGGAACGCGTCGTCGCCCAGCCACGGGGGCGGCTGCGCCACGCCGTCGTCGGGATAGCGGTCCCAGGCCTCCGGGGCGAACTCCCGGATCTGCCACCCGGTGCTGTCGGCCCCGCCGCGGGCGGTCCACTCGTCGACCATCGCCCGCCCGTAGGCCACGAGCGCGGGCACGTGACCCGACCACATCGCCGTGGCCGGGTGCCGGTACCACCCGTAGCCGGGAACGGTGGCGGCACGCAGCACCTGGAGGGTCTCCACCCGCTGCTTGCCGAGCCGTTTGCGGTCGAGGACGCGGGCGGAGCGGGCGAAGTCCGGATAGGGGAGGAAGGTCTGCACCGCCCCAGTGTGCTACGGATCGGGCTCCGGCCACCACCGGGGCCGTGCCGGTCCCCGCGCCGGGGTCCGGTGGGCGGGGCGCGCGACGACGAGCCGGCGCACTCTCCTGGTCAATCGGCACCCCGCGAGGGTGCGCCGGCGGCCGCTGCCCGGTGACCGGGACGGTCGCCGGGCACGCCCCTCGGGGTGTCCGGGCGGCCGGGGCTCAGTAGGCCTTCACGCGCTGCTCGACGATCAGGTGGATCAGGGCGAAGGTCCCGTCCTCGTCGATCGCCCGCAGGGCGGAGTCCAGGGCGGCGGGGATGTCCGCGTTGGTCTCCACGCGCACCCCGAACCCGCCGAAGGCCCGGGCCATCAGCGCGAAGTCGGGGTTCTTCAGCTGGGTGCCCGAGATCCGGTGCGGGTAGTCGCGCTCCTGGTGGGTGCGGATCGTGCCGTACTCCTGGTTGTCCATCACGATCACCAGCGGGGTGGCCCCGTACTGGGCCGCAGTGGCCAGCTCCTGGCCGTTCATCAGGAACTCCCCGTCCCCGGCGATGGTCACCACCCGCCGGCCCGGGAAGCGCAGCGAGGCGGCCACCGCCGAGGGCACCGAGTAGCCCATCGAGCCGTTGCGCGCCGAGATCATCGAGGCGTAGCCCTGGGTCGGGAAGTACCGGTGGGCGAAGTTGGTGTGCTCGCCGGCCCCGAAGGTGACCATGGCGTCGGTGGGCAGGGACGCCACGAGGTGGGCCATCATGGTGTCCATCCGCGCCGGGCCCTCGCCCGGCTCGGTGGAGACCGGGGTGGAGAACTCCACCTGCTTGGCCCGCAGCCGGGCGGTCCACTCTTTCCACTCCGGCTTGGCGGGCAGGTCGATGCGCACCAGGTCGCGCACGAACACGTCGGGCTTGGCCACGATCTGATAGGACACCGGGCCCGAGCGCCCGCGCAGGGCCGGGTCGATGGTGACCAGGAAGTTCTTCTTGTTCCAGTCCTGGCGGACCAGGAACCCGTCGGTGATCACGTCCCCGGGCACCGTGCCCACGAACACCAGCAGATCGGTCTCCTCGAGCATCTCGAAGGTCAGCTTCGGGCGGCCGTAGCCGATCGGGCCCACGTAGGAGGGCGAGTCGAAGGGCACGGTGCCCTCGGTGCGCCACTCCGCCGCGGCCGGCAGGTGGTGCTCCTCCAGCCAGGCCGTCAGCCCCGCCGCCCCCTCGCAGGTCCAGTCGTTGCCGCCGGTGACGAACAAGGGCTTCTCCGCCCCCGAGAGCCCGTCGCGCAGCGCCTTCCAGTCGTTGACGGTCATCCCGCCGTGGGCCACCGGGATCGGCGGGTGCAGGGCCGCGTCGATCTCGACCCGGATGATGTCCTCCGGCAGGCCCACCACCACCGGTCCGGGCCGCCCGGAGCTGGCCGCGAACATCGCCTCGGCCACGATCTCCGAGGCCCGCTCGGCGTGGTCCAGGACCATCACCCGCTTGGCCCCGGAGTCGAACCACGCGTGCGGGTCGAACTCCTGGAAGGCCTCCTTGTCCCGGTGCTCGAAGGGGATCAGCCCCACGAACAGCACCATCGGGGTGGAGTCCTGCCAGGAGGTGTGCAGGCCCACGTGGGCGTTGGCCGCCCCGGGCCCGCGGGTCACCATCGCCACCCCGGGCACCGGGTTCATCTTCCCGTCGGCCTCGGCCATGTACGCCGCCCCGCCCTCGTGCCGGCACACGACCGTCTCGATCGAGGACTCGTGGAGGCCGTCGAGGACGTCCAGGTAGGACTCCCCGGGCACCACGTAGGCGCGTTCCACCCCGTGGGCCACGAGCGTGTCCACGATCACGTGGCCCGCCGACTTGCGGGCGGTGGTCTGGGCTGGGGACACGGGGTCCGTGGTCGTCTGGGTCAACGTGGTTCCTTTTCGCCGTTGAAAATGGAGCGGTGGGGCTGGGCGGCCCGGACCCGGCTCGGGGGCCGGGGCTTCGCGCAGCTGTCCCGAAAATACCCGAAGACGGCGGCGACACGTGTCCTGACGGTCACGGAGGAGTAAAGAAGGGCGCACGGGACCCCCGTGCACCTGTGAGACGGGCCGTCCGGGGGCAGGGGACGCGGCTTCCGCGCCGTACGACGGCGGTCCGTCTCCCCGGTGGGGAGACGGACCGCCGTCGTGGTGGAAGCCGCTGCGAGCGGCTCAGTCCTGCATGTCCTCGAGCTCGATCCCGGTGGTCTCGCGCACCATCTTGATCGTGAAGATCAGCGAGACGAGGCCGAAGAACGCGTAGAGCCCGTACGCGAGGCCCAGGGAGAAGTCGGCCAGGGTCGGGAAGGTCACCGTGACCAGCCAGTTGGCGATCCACTGCACGAACCCGGCGACGGCGAGGGCGGCACCGCGGATCCGGTTCGGGAACATCTCGCCCAGGAGCACCCACATCATGGGCCCCCACGAGACGCCGAAGAACACCACGAACAGATTGGCGGCCACGAGGGCCAGGGGCCCGGCGATGGGGCCGAGCACGGGGGACAGCTCGCCGTCCACGAGCACCTTTTCCGCGGTGGCGAACAGGACGGCGAGGGTGCCGAGTGACAGGGTCATGCCCATCGAGCCGACGAGCAGGAGCCGGCGTCGGCCGACCTTCTCGACGAGGGCGATCGCGACGATGGTCACGGCGACGTTGACCACGGACGTGATCACGGTGATGGTGAACGAGTCGGCCTCGGTGAAGCCCACCGACTGCCAGAGGACGTTCGAGTAGTAGAAGATCACGTTGATGCCCACGAACTGCTGCAGCGCGGCCAGTCCGATGCCCACCCACACGATGGGTTTGAGGCCGGCCGAGCTTCCCCGCAGGTCGGACAGCCGGGGCTTGTGCTCCGTCTGGAGGGACAGTTTGATGAGGCGCACCCGTTCGGCCGCCGACGCGGAGCCCTGCAGGTTGGCCAGCACCGCGCGGGCCTCGTCCGGGCGACCGTCCTCCACCAGGTAGCGGGGGGACTCGGGGATCGTGAACGAGCCGATCAGATAGGCGACGGCAGGGATGGCTTCGGCCATGAACATCCACCGCCAGGCCTCGAAGCCCCACCACAGCGGCTCGGTGGATCCGCCGGCCAGGGCGGCGAGCCAGGCGTCCACGGCCAGCGCGATGAAGATGCCGAGCACGATGCCCATCTGCTGCAGGGAGCCCAGCCGGCCGCGCACGGACGCCGGGGCGACCTCGGCGATGTAGGCCGGGGCGATGACGGAGGCGACGCCCACGCCGACGCCCCCGACGATGCGCCAGAAGATCAGCCAGCCGAAGCTGTCGACCACGCCGCAGGCGATCGCGCTGACGAGGAAGAGGACCGCCGCGATCTTCATGACCGGGACGCGGCCCAGTGCGTCGGCCACACGCCCACCGAAGAAGGCGCCCGCGGCCGCGCCGAGCAGGGCCGAGGCGATGGCGAAGCCGAGCTGGAGGTCGCCGACGCCGAACTCCTCCTGGATGGCGGAGACCGCGCCGTTGATGACGGCGGAGTCGTAGCCGAAGAGGAAGCCGCCGAAGGCGGCGACGATGGTGATCCGGAGGACGGCCTTGGTGTTCGGGTGCTCCGCGACCGTCGGGGTCGTGGCGTCTTGGCTCATCGGACAGCTCCCTTGCTGGTGAGAGATCGGCGGGGGGCCGGAACGGACCGGCTGCCGCACCCCGGGACGGTCGCGACGGCCGTCGTCGAGGGGTTCTTGTGGTGCGGTACACACTAAAACCCGGCGCACCTGATGTCCATTAGTCGAACACGGTGGTGAGCCACTCCTTTCAGCGGTCCGGCCCGGCCCCTGCGGGCAGTTCGGCGTGCTGCAGGGCGAGGACGACCGCGCCGGCCACGTGGGCGTCGATGCCCAGCCGGGCGGCCTCGATCCGCAGGCCCTGCACGCTGCCGCGGACGCCGTGCCGGGAGACGGTCTCGCGCAGCGGGTCGAGCAGCAGGTCGCCGGCCCGGGAGATCTCCCCGCCGACGACCACGAGCTCGGGGTTGATGATGTTGCACAGGTTGGCCACGCTGGTGCCCAGCATCCGCCCGGTGTCGCCGATGACGCGCGCGCAGGCGACGTCCCCGGCGACGGCGGCGGCCACCACGTCGGCGACGGTGAGGTCCGGACCGTGCGTGTCGGCCAGCAGGCGCGTGATCTCGCCGGAGGAGACGTAGGTCTCGAGGCATCCCCTGTTGCCGCACCGGCACACCCGTCCCAGCTCGTCGACGGTCGAGTGGCCGATCTCGCCGGCGGACCCGGTGCCGCCGCGGAAGAGGGCACCGTCGAGGATCAGTCCCGAGCCGACCCCGTGGCCGATCTTGAGGTACGCCATGTTGCGTGCGCCCTGCCCTGCGCCCCACGTGTGCTCGCCGAGCGCGCCGGCGTTCGCGTCGTTCTCGACGACCACCGGCAACCCGAGCCGCCGGCCGGCCTCCTCGCGCACGTCGATCCCGCTCCAGGCGGGCAGGATCGGGCTCGCGCTGATCAGCCGGCCGCCCAGGTCGACGGGCGCCGGAACGGTGAGACCGGCGGCGAGCGGCTCCGGACGGGCGGTGCCGAGACCGTCCAGCAGGTCCTCCAGCGCCCGCCCGGCGAGGGTCAGGCCCTCGGCGAAGTGGTGCCCGGCGGGCAGGTCGTGGCGCCGCTGGGCGAGGATCCGCTGGTTGAGGTCGGCCACCGCGACCGTGAGGTGCCGGTGCCCCACGTCGATGCCCACCACGTGGCCCGCCGAGCCTCGGAAGCCGATCAGCCGGCCCCGGCGGCCCGCGCCGTCGGCCTCCATGGCGAACAGGCCGGCGTCGATCAGCTCGTGGACGATGTTGGAGACCGTCGACGGCGCCAGGGCGGTGCGCCGGGAGATCTGGGCCTGGGTCAGGTGGCCGTCGCGGCGGACGGCGTCGAGCACGCGGCGCTGGTTGGCGTTGCGCAGTGACGTCTGGGAGCCGGGCTTGGCGCGGGGCTCGGCGGGCTCGGACATCGCCGTCCTCTTTCGCCGGTGAACAAGTTCGGGAGTCCGATTCTAGTCGGTCTTCACAGGTCGAAGACAGGGCGGAACGCCGCGCACCCGGTCCGGGGCGGTCGATCCGGTGACCGGCAGGGGTGTCGGCGGCGCGGTGCGGCGCCGGTGCTTAGCGGGAGGCGTCGGCCTTCTCGATCAGTGCCTTGGTCAGGGCCACCCGCTCGGTGGACGCTGCCACGAAGTGCTCGTCGCGGGTGACCACGGTGGGCACGGTGGCGTTGCCGTCGTTGAGGGACTCGACGAACGCCTGGGCGTCGGGGTCCTCCCAGATGTCGGTCCACGTCGCGCGGTCCGCGTCCGCGCCCAGGCCCCGCTCGAGCATGCCGCAGAACGGGCAGCCGGGTCGCCAGTAGATCGCGACTCCGCCCTCCGCCACGTGCTGCGCGGCCTCGGCGTGGGAGGTGGCCGGTCGGGCGCTGGGGGAGGGGCTCTTCTTGAACACGGGTGCTCCATCGTCGGTCGGGCGGCACAGTGCCTGGTTGGCGGACCAGTCTAGTGCGGAGCGTCCGTCCCGTCGCTGTCCCGTGCAAAAAGGACATTCTGGAGCACGGGTCAGGAGGGCGCGAGCCGGTCCCCGCAGAGTGCAGTCGGGCTCTCGCACACCGCAGGGGTTGATACAGAGCAATTCAGGCGCTCGTTCCACGTGAAACAGGAGATATGGTCAAAATCATCCTTTTTCGATTGATTATGATTGGCGGTGATCTGCGTACGGCGCACCCGGACCACGCGGACACCGACGGGCGGGGAGCCCGGAACAGCTTCATGATTAGTCATTCTTTGGGTCGGTCCTACGAATTCCGTGCGAACACCCTTGTCAGAGGCGCGTACGTCCCGTAAGACCACGTGACGTGTGCCATGGTAGGGACCATGGCTCTTCCGGCGCAGCACTCTTCCCCCCAGCCGGCCCGCTCCACCTGGTCCCTCCCCCAGTTGCACCAGTGGGTGGTCGTCCCCTTCATCGTCGTGCTCGCCACGGCGACCGTCGGACGGCTCCTGGTGTACTCCCCCGGGATCGCGGCCCAGGAGACCGAGGTCCTGCAGCGGCTCGACGCCGCACGCTCCGGCGTGCTCGACGCGGCGGCGCTCGTCCTGCACCACGCCTTCTCCGGCCCCGGGACCCTGGTGATCGTCGCCGCCCTCACCGCCTGGCTGGCCCTCGGGCGGCGCCGGGCCTGGGACGCCGCGGGCTTCGCGGTCACCGCGCTCTGCGGCTGGGTCGCGGTCGCCGTGGTCCAGATGGCCGTCGCCCGGGCCCGGCCGGACGCCACGGCGTACACCGAGCCCCTCGTCCTGGTGGACGGCATCACCTCCTTCCCTTCCGGTCACACGGGCGCCGCCCTCGCCGTCGCGGCGGCCCTCTGCCTCGCGGTGCGCCGGTCGGGGCGCGCTCCTGCGGTCCTCGCGGTGGGTCTGGGTGTGACCGCGCTCGTCGGCCTGTCCCGCCTCTACCTCGGCGTGCACTATCCCTTCGACGTCCTCGCCTCGTTCCCCGTCGCGTGGGCCGGGCTCGCCGTGGGCTGCGGCCTCGCCAACCTCCTGGTACCCGCCCTCGCCTACGGCTTCGGCTGGCAGCAGGACGGCGCGGGGTGGGACGTCGCCGAGCAGGCGCCCGCGGCGGAGCAGGCGCACGACGACGAGGCGCATCCCGTGACCAACCGGATCCCCGTCGTCGCCCGCCGGTCCGGCCACCACGCCGCCTGAGCCGGGACCGGAGGAGCACCCGGCGTCAGGGCTCGATCCGCCGGTGGCCGGGCCACCAGATGGCCCGGCCGACGTCGTAGGTCAGCGCGGGCACCAGCAGCGACCGGACGACCAGCGCGTCCAGCAGCACGCCGAACGCCACGATGAACGCCAGCTGCACCAGGAACATGATCGGGATGACGGCCAGGGCCGCGAACGTGGCTGCGAGCACGATGCCGGCGGAGGTGATCACCCCGCCGGTGAGGGTCAGCCCCCGCAGGATGCCGGCTCGCGTGCCGTGGACCAGGGACTCCTCCCGGACCCGGGACATCAGGAAGATGTTGTAGTCGATGCCCAGGGCCACGAGGAAGACGAACCCGAACAGCGGCACCGACGGGTCGGCGCCGGGCAGGTCCAGGACGTGCTCGAACACCAGGGCGGAGACACCCAGGGCGGTGAAGAACGAGACCACGGTCGTGAGGACCAGCAGCACCGGGGCGAGGATCGAGCGCAGCAGCAGCATCAGGATCAGGGTGATCACCACGAGGATCACCGGGATGATGAGCGTGCGGTCGGCGATCGAGGTCTCGTTGGTGTCGATGGTGGTCGCGGTGGCCCCGCCCACGAGGATCCCCTCGTCCACCCCGGACAGGTCGGCCCGGAGCCCGCGGACCGTCTGCTCGGCCTCGGGCGAGTCGGCGGCGTCGGCCAGCGTGACCCGGAGCTGGTAGTAGCCCTGGGCCTCGGTCGGCTCCACGCCGGCGAACGGCCCGTCGGGCGGGGCGGCGTCCCCGCCCAGGGGCAGGGTGCCGGACGGCGAGCCGTCGGCGACGGCGGCGACGTCGGCGACCCCCTCGGCGTCCTCGGCCACCGCGACCGCGGCGTCCAGGGACCCGGTGGGGACCAGGACGACCGCCGGGCTGCCGGAGCCGCCGGGGAAGTGCTCCGCCAGGGCCTCCTGGCCGTCCCGGGCCTGGGACTCCCCGAGCACGAGCTCGCTCTGCTCGACCCCCGAGGCCTGGAACTGCGTGCTGAACCCGGCCAGCACCAGGAGCACCACCGTGGTCACCACCCAGACGGCGCGCGGGGCGCGGGCCACGAACCGGGCCACGGAGGCCCACACGCCCCGGCCCTCGACGGTCGGGCGGTGCCCCGTCCCGTGGCCCACCACCCGCACCCGCTCCGCGCCCGAGGCGTCGAAGCGCGGGCGGAACGGCCAGAAGGCCCCGCGGCCGGTCGCGAAGAGGACCGCGGGCAGGAAAGTCAGGGCCGCGAGCATCGACATGACGATGCCGACGGAGGCCACCGGGCCGAGCGCCTTGTTCGAGGCGAGGTCGGACAGGAGCAGGCACAGCAGACCCGCGATGACCGTGGCGCCCGAGGCGGCGATCGGCTCGGCCGAGCCCTTGAGCGCCGTCCGGGTCGCCTCGGCCCGGCCCCTGTGGTGCAGCAGGGCGTCCCTGTACCGGGCCGTGTACAGCAGGGAATAGTCGGTGGCCGCGCCGACCACGAGGATGAACAGGATGCCCTGGACCTGCCCGCTGATCGTCACCAGCTCGTTGGTCGCCAGCCAGTAGACGAGCAGGATCGCGGCGCTCAGGGCGAAGACCGAGGTCAGCAGCACGAGGACGGGCAGGACCGGGGAACGGTAGACCACCAGCAGGATCACGAAGACCACGGCCAGTGCCACGCCCAGCAGCAGTCCGTCGATGCCCGCGAAGCCGGCCACGAGGTCCGCGGTGAACCCGGCGGGACCCGTGACGTAGGCCTGCAGCCCCTCGGGCCGGCCCTGCTCGAACTCGGCCGAGAGCGCCTCGACGTCGTCGACGACCTCGCCGTCCGGCAGCGGCACCACCACCTGGACGGCCTCGCCGTCCTCCGACGGGATGGGCGGGGACAGCCGGCCCTCCGCCAGGCCGCTGTCCTGCACGGAGGTGACGGTCTCCTCCGCCCACGCGCGGTCCTCCGGACTCAGTCCGCCCTCCCGGACGAGGAGCACGATCGCAGGGATCGCGTCGGAGTCCCGGAACTCGCCCTGCAGGTCCGTGACGCGCGTGGACTCGGTGGACTCCGGCAGGAAGCTGGACTGGTCGTTCGTGGAGACCTCGGAGATCTTGCCGAAGTACGGCCCGCCGACACCGGCGACCCCCAGCCACCCCACGATGAGCAGCGCCGGGAGCAGCACGCGCAGCAGCGTGGCCCAGCGGGAGCGGCGCGGCGGGCGGGGGGCGTCCGCCCAGGGTGCGGGGCGGGTCCCGGCGGGGGCCGAGGAGGGCATGGCTGGCCTTTCGAAAGCGGCTGGGGCGAGCCGGACGGCGCCGCCGGGCTCGACCCGGCGCGGCGGCCGCCGGGTCCGGCACCAGCCTATTGTTTCGAAAACAGAAATAAAACGGTGCGCTCAGTCGTAGATCGCTTTGACGCTGAGCACGGGGCACGGGCTCTCGAGCAGGACGCGCTGGGCCGTGCTGGCCGTGATGATCTTGCCCACGGGGGAGCGCCGGCGGATGCCGAGCACGATCAGGTCGGCACCGTGCTCGCGGGCGGCGTCGAGGATGACGTCCGCGGGATCGCTGTCGTGGTCCGGCTCCAGCAGCTGGTAGCGCAGCCCCGAGCGGGCGAGCTTCTCCTGCTCCACGTCGATGTCCGCACCCGCCTCGGTCGACCGGTGCCGCTGCGGCCGAGGCTGGACCACCACCAGGTCGGTGCCGCGGCGCTCGGCCTCGACGAGCGCGGCGTCCAGTGCCGCATGTCCGGGGGCGGTGGGCATGTATCCGACGACGACGGTCACGGGTTCTCCTCGAGTAGCGGCGCGGGGTGTCAGGGGATCGGTCAGCGGGGATCGATGTGGGGGTCGTTGCCCTGCGGCTCCTCCTCCAGCTTGTCGAGGTGCTCTGGGTCCTCGAAGCGCACCTTGCGTCCCCGGAACAGGCGCTCGTAGAGGAAGTTGACGATCCACAGGCCGAGCCCGATGGCCAGCATCACCACGGCGATCCGGTACTCCACAGGATCCTGGGCCCAGGGGCCCACCAGATAGGCGCAGGTGACCGCCCCGAAGTAGGGCAGGACCTTCGGGGCGCGGAAGTGGTCGTGCGCCACGTCGTCGCGCCGCAGGATGACGACGGCGACGTTGACCACGGTGAACACGCCGAGCAGCAGCAGGGCCGTCGTCCCACCGAGAGCGCTCGCCGTCCCCCGGCCCAGCAGGTTGTTGATCACGACGATCAGACCCGCGGCGAGGAGCGTCGTGAAGACGATCGAGGACCAGGGGGTGCGCCGGCTGTGCAGCACGTACCCGAGGAACGGGGGCAGGACACCCTGCCGGGCCATGCCGTAGAGCAGGCGGGAGGCCATGAGCATGTTGATCAGCGCGGTGTTGGCCACGGCGAAGATGGTCAGGAACGGATAGATCGTGTCGATGGGCAGGTTGGGGGCGCCGACGCGGACGACCTCCAGCAGCGGGGTGGTGGACTCGCCGAGCACGCCGATGGGCACGACCGCCACGGCGAAGATGGACACGAGCACGTAGATGACGCCGGTGATCGCGAGCCCGGTGAGCATCACGCGCGGGAAGTCGCGGACGGGGTCCTTCGCCTCCTCGGACATGTTCACGGAGTCCTCGAAGCCGACGAAGGAGAAGAACGCGAGCGAGGTCACGGCGGTCAGTGCCAGGAAGATGCCCTTGTCCTCGGAGGTCTCGAAGACCATCGTCTGGCTGAAGTCCGCGTTGCCCTGGAACGCCGCCCAGAAGCCGACGAGGATGACGATGAGCAGGCCGGTCAGCTCGATGCACGTCAGGACCACGTTCAGTCCCAGGGACTCGCTCACGCCGCGCATGTTCACGGCGGCCAGCAACGCCATGAACACCACGGCGATGAGGGTGATGGTCGTGGTGCCGATCTCCAGGCCGAAGCCGCGCGCGAAGTTCGAGGCCACGGTCGTGGCGGCCGTGGACGCGGAGGTGAGGCCGGAGCTCAGCACGGCGAAGGTCACGAGGAACGTGACGAAGTGGATGCCGAAGGCCTTGTGCGTGTAGAGCGCGGCGCCCGAGGCCCCGGGGTACTTCGTCACGAGCTCCAGGTAGGAGAACGCCGTGATCGTCGCCACCAGGAACGCCCCGAGGATCGGCGCCCACGCCGCGCCCCCGATCTCCCCGGCGATGTTCCCGGTGAGGGCGTACACGCCCGTGCCGAGGATGTCGCCCACGATGAACAGCAGGAGCAGTCCGGGGCCCATGACGCGCTTGAGCTCGGGCTGCTGACGGGACCGGGTCTCGGACTCGGAGGACTGTGCCATCGGATGCCTCGAATCGGTCGTGTCGGGTTGCGGATCCCGGCAGAGGGTGATCTCGGTCACAGCCTATGCCACAGGAGAGGTCCGTCCCAGGGGATGACGGGAGACCACCGGCTTCCTAGCCTGGGGGTCATGACGAGCACCGCGCCCCGCTTCCGCCCGACCGATCTCCCCGTCCCGTTCGTGGGCGCGCCCATGGCGGGAGGCCCCTCGACGCCCGCGCTGGCCGCCGCGGTCACCGCCGCGGGCGGCCTGGGCTTCCTGGCGGCCGGCAACCGTCCCGTCGACGGCGTCCGCGCGGACGTGCAGGCCGTCCGGGCGCGCACCACGGGTCCCTTCGGGGTCAACGTCTTCGTCCCGCAGGCCGCGAACACCGCCGAGCCCGGCAGCGCGGTGGATTCCGCCGTGCACCGGTCGGTCGCCGCGTACCGAGAGGCGCTGCAGGAGGAGGCCCGGCACTACGGGGTGGAACTGCCCGCCACGGACCCGGCCGACGACGACGGATGGGCTGCCAAGCTCGCTCTCCTCGAGGAGCTGCGCGTGCCCGTGGTCTCGTTCACCTTCGGGCTGCCGGCGGCCTCCGTCCTGGAGCGGCTCGCAGCGGCGGGCACCACGACCTCCGTCACGGTGACGTCGGTCCCGGAGGCGCGGGCGGCCTCCGGAGCCGGCGCCGACCTGCTGATCGTGCAGGGCCCGGCCGCCGGCGGGCACCGGGGTACCCACCGCACGGAGGACGTCCCGGGAGAGGACCCCCTGGAAGTGCTCGTCGCCGCGGTCCGCGCCGCGGTGGACGTCCCCCTCGTGGCGGCCGGGGGCATCGCGGACCGGGCGGACGCGGAGGCCGCCCGGTCCGCCGGTGCCGACGCCGTCCAGGTCGGCACGCTCCTGCTGCGCACGCACGAAGCGGGGACCGCCCCCGTGTACCGGGAAGCCCTCGGCTCGGGCCGCTACCGGGAGACCGTGGTCACCCGGGCGTTCTCCGGCCGCCTGGCCCGTGGTCTGCGCAACGGTTTCGTCGACCGCTACTCGCATATTGCTCCTGCGGCATACCCGCAGGTCAACCAGCTGACGAAGCCTCTGCGGGCGGCGGCGACGGCCGCCGGCGACCCCGAGGCCGTCTCGTTGTGGGCCGGCCCGGCCTTCGCCGCGGCGCGGGAGTGCCCGGCGGCCGACGTGGTCGCGCAGATCGCGCGCGGCTGACCGGTGCCGTCCTCCGGGACCCCGGAGGACGGCACCGGGGCTCAGAGCACGCCGCGCATCATGCGGCGGATCCAGCGGGAGAGCACGAGCAGCACCGCGCCGATCACGATGGTGACCGCGCCGAGCACGCCGAAGTAGGCGGCCTCCGTCTGTTCGCTGTAGTACCCGGCCAGAGAGCCCGACAGGGCGGTGCCCAGGGCCACGGACAGGTAGAAGAGGGCGACCATGAGCACGGGGTAGGCCCGCGGGGCCAGGCGGGTGGACAGGGAGAGCCCGACCGGGGACACCAGCAGCTCGCCGAGGGTGGCGACCAGCAGGATCAGCGCGGCCCACAGCACGGGCACGGAGGACACCCCGACCATCGGCAGGAAGATCAGGAACGCCGAGCCCATCAGGATGATGCCGAGACCGAACTTGGTGGGCGTCCCCGGCTGCCGGCCGCCCAGACGGGTCCACAGCACCGCGAACACGGGGGCGAGCAGGATGATGAAGAGGGGGTTGAAGGACTGCACCCACGAGATCGGCATCGTCCAGTCACCCAGGCTCCGGTCCAGCCGTGTGTCGGAGTAGATGGTGATCACGGTGAACTGCTGCTGGAACAGCGCCCAGAACGCGGCCGAGCCGATGAACATCGGGATGAAGGACCGCACGCGGGAGCGCTCGTCGTCGTCGAGCTTGGCGCTGGTGAGCAGCAGCACGAACAGGGCCACGGCCGACAGCACGGTCACCACCACCACGACGTCCGCGAGGTTGCCCGCGTTCAGCACGCCGGTGAGCACGGCGACCACGACCACCGCGACCGCGGCGACGGCGATGCCGATCCACCGCCCGAACTGCTCGCGGGGCAGGGGGTTGGGCACGTGGTGGACCTCGCCGGGGAGCCGGCGGCGGCCGAGCGCGTACTGGGTGAGGCCGAACGCCATGCCGATCGCGGCGAGACCGAAGCCGAGGTGGAAGCCCCAGGTCTGCTGCGCGAGCCCGGTCAGCAGCGGGCCGGTGAGGCCGCCGATGTTCACGCCCATGTAGAAGATCGAGAACCCGGCGTCCCGGCGCGGGTCCCGGCGCTCGTACAGGGCGCCCACGAGGTTGGTGATCGTGGCCTTGAGCCCGCCGGAGCCGATCGCGATGAGGACCAGCCCGGTCGCCAGCCCGGCGACCGCGGGGACGAGGGCGAGCGCGATGTGCCCGGCCATGATGAGCACGCCGCTGACGAACATGGTGCGCTCCGAGCCCAGCAGCCGGTCGGCCACCCATCCGCCCAGGATGGCGAACAGGTAGACCGCGCCGCCGTAGGCGCCCACGATGCCCGCGGCGGTCGCCTGGTCGATGCCCAGGCCACCCTCGGTCGTGGCGAAGTACATGTAGAGCAGGACGATGCCCTGCATGCCGTAGAAGGAGAAGCGCTCCCACAGCTCCACGCTGAACAGGTTCGCCAGCATGCGGGGCTGGCCGAAGAAGGTCTTCTCGTCGGGGCGGGGCAGGTCCGCGCCCGGGATGTTGTCGGGGTTGCCGTGCGGAGCGGTGGCGCTGGTGGTGCCCTCGCTCGCGCGGGATGAGTCGTGATCCATGACCCCATGGTTCACCCGGGGGAGGGGATCGCACCAATCGGCGCGCGGTGACGCCCGCCGGGACCGTGGTGCAACGGTTGGGTCACGCCCCGTTCCCCACGGCCGTCCCCCGACTAGCGTGGGAACCGGTCGTGCGGGAGGTGGAGCATGGGGACGGAGCGCACCGGGAGCGCCGGACGGGACGTGCCGGGCTGGGCGGGGCACGTCTACATCGGGGTCAGCGTGGACGGGTACATTGCCCGGCCCGACGGGGACCTGGAGTGGCTCGAGAGCCGTGGGGCCGCCGCGGCCGAGGCGGGTGCCGGGGACCTCGGCTACGAGGCGTTCATGGCCCGGATCGACGCCGTGGTCCTCGGCCGCGTCACCTACGAGCAGGTCCTGGGCTTCGGGGACTGGCCCTACGGCGAGCGCCCCGTCGTGGTGCTCGGCTCCGGCGGTGCGGACGCGGGCTCCCCCCGGGTGCAGTGGGCGTCGTCCGTGTCCCGGGCGGCGTCGCTGCTCGAGGCGGCGGGCGTGCGCCACGTCTACGTGGACGGCGGCGCCACCATCCGTTCCTTCCTCGGCGCGGGGATGATCGCCGACCTCGTCCTCACCCGCGTGCCGGTGCTGCTGCGGGAGGGGATCTCACCGTTCGCCGGCGCCGGCCCGGACGTCCCCCTGGAACTGGTGGACGTGCGGTCCTTCCCGGGCGGCCTGGTCCAGGAGACGTACCGCGTGGCCGGCCCGCACGCCGGGACGGACCGCCCGCGCCGGTGAGCACCGGCGCGGGCGGTCGTCAGGGCCGGCGAGCCGGCCGAGGGGAGCGGGGACTCAGTTGAAGTCCTTCGGGTCTGAGCCGATGCGCCCGCCGTTGTCGAGCCCGCTGATGGCCTCCACGTCCTCGGCGTCGAGCTGCACGTCGAGGGCCGCGTAGTTCTCGCGGATCCGTTCCGGGGTGACGGTCTTGGGGAAGACCACGTTGCCGATCGCCAGGTGCCAGGCGATGATGACCTGCCCCGGGGTGGCGCCGTGCTTGCGGGCGATCGAGGCGATGGCCGGGTCCTGCAGCAGGTCGCCGCCCTGGCCCAGGGGGGACCACGCCTCCGTGAGGATGTCGTGGGAGGCGTTGAAGTCGCGCAGCGCGGCCTGGTTGAAGTAGGGGTGCAGCTCCACCTGGTTCACCACCGGGACCACGCCGGTCTCGTCGATGATCTCCTGCAGCTCCTCCCGGGGGAAGTTCGAGACGCCGATCGAGCGGGCCCTGCCGCTGTCGCGGATCTCCTGGAAGGCCTTCCAGGTCTCGAGGTACTTGCCGCGCTTCGGGGTGGGCCAGTGGATGAGGTAGAGGTCGACGTGGTCGAGCCCGAGGCGCTCCAGGGAGCCGTCGATGGCCTTCAGGGTCGAGTCGTAGCCCTGGTCCTCGTTCCACAGCTTGGTGGTCACGAAGATCTCGTCGCGCGGGATGCCGCTGTTCGCGATCGCCCGGCCGACGCCCTCCTCGTTGCCGTAGATCTTGGCGGTGTCGATGTGCCGGTAGCCGGCCTCGAGGGCCTGGCCCACCACGTCCTCGGCGATGTCGGCGTCGACCTGCCAGACGCCGTAGCCGAGCTGCGGGATGGTGTTGCCGTCGTGCAGGGTCAGAGTGGGGGACTGCGTCATGGACCGTACCTTTCGTGGAGGATCAGTCTGGAGATGGGTGGCAGGCTCCGGGACGAAGGTCCTGGAGCCGGTGTCCGTCGTTCAGTCTGTGGCCACCGGGGAGCGGTGACAAGATCGAAAGCCTGCTTTCTGCTCTCAGCTATCAGCGCCGGCGGGACGGGCACCCGGCAGGAGGCGGGGCAGCGCCTCGGCGGAGCGGGCCCGCACGGCCCAGTCCGCGTGCGGGGTCAGCGCCGTGTCCTCGGGGTTGACCTCCACCACGGGAACGCCGCGGCCCGCGGCGATCAGCGGCAGGGAGGCCGCTGGCTGCACGAGCCCCGAGGTGCCCACCACGAGCACGAGGTCGGCGTCCGCCACGGCCTCGGCGCCGCGCTCCATGGCGCCCTCGGGCAGCAGCTCTCCGAACCACACGACCGAGGGCCGGACGGGCCCGCCGCACGCGGGGCACGCCGGCGGGCGCTCGCGGGCGGGCTCCTCGGGATCGGCCGGGAGGTCCAGGCCGAGGCCCGGGACGAGCTGGTCGGGGAAGGGGGTGCCGCAGGCCGAGCAGCGGAACGCGAACAGGCTGCCGTGCAGGTGGGCGAGGACCTCGGAGCCGGCCCGCTCGTGGAGGTCGTCGACGTTCTGGGTGACCACCTGCACGCGGGCCCGGTCCGCCCACCGGGCGAGTGCCAGGTGTCCGGCGTTGGGCCGGAGCCCCCGCAGCTGCCGCGCCCGCCACAGGTACCACGACCACACGAGCTCGGGGTCGGCCTCCCACGCCCCGGGCGTGGCCAGCTGCTCGGGGGACCACCGGGCCCACAGCCCCGTCCCGGGGTCGCGGAACGTGGGCACCCCGCTCTCCGCGGACATCCCGGCGCCGGTCAGCACGGTGACCGTGCGGGCGGAGCGGGCGAGCTCGAGCAGCGCGGGATCCAGGTCCTCCATGCCGCTCACGGTATACGTGGGCCGGCTCCGGGACCAGGGCGGTCTCCGCGGTCCGGGTCAACCCGGGGCGCCGGCCAGGAAACGCCCCGGCGCGTTGGTCGTTCGGCGCGCGCCCGTGGTGGAATGGAACCCATGAAGTTCAACGTCCAGCGCGTGCTCACCCCGGCCTACCTAACCTCCGTCGCCCTCGTCGTGATCGGAGTGCTCCTCGGCCTGGCGTGGTACCCCGTCGCGGCGTGGGTGTTCGTGCTCCTCGGTCTCGCGCTCAACGCGATGGCCGTCTCCGTCACGGAGATCCACGACGCACCGCGCGCTGCCGGCGCGGCCGGGCGGCGGCTCCCGTCCCTGCCCTCGCGCGGGGTCCGCACCCGGCGCCCCGCCGACGAGCCCGACGACGACCTGGACACCGATCCGGACGCCGGGACCCCCGGGCGGGTCCGGCACCGGACCGTCGTCGAGCCGGAGGCCGAGACGGCCGCGACCCCCACCGTGCCGCACACCGGCTCCAGCTCCCTGCGGGACCGGCGCTGACGCCCTCGTCGGCAGGGACGGCGTGCGGGCCGCAGACCCGGCCGCCGTGGGCACCGGCGCGGCTCCCTCGGGGCCGTGCCGGACGGCATGGTAAATTTCGGGGCGATGACCAACCCCGGGAACGACACCCACGACCACGGCCGCGCCGTGCCTCCGGCCCGCATGCGGTCCACGGTGGTCCACGGCGTGTCCGACGGGAGGAGCGGCTGCCTCAGCTCCTGAGGGCCGTTCCTCTCCGGAGACCCCCGGGGCATCCGAGCACACCGGCCGAGACACCGGCCGGCGCGGCCGGGCAGTCGAGGACCGGGTCCACCTCGTTCCCATCCCACTGACCGGACGGTTTCCAGGCGTGTCCCTCCTGATCATTCTCGCTCTCACCGCACTGCTGTGCCCCGTGGCCGCCGTCCTGGGCCGCCGGGCCGGCCGTGAGGCCGGCTGGCCGCTCGCCGCGGCGATGCTCGTGCTCGCCGGCGCACTGGTCGCGGTGTGGACCGGCCGGGGGGACGGCGACGCGGTCTCCCAGCAGGTCCCGTGGCTGCCGACCCTGGGCGTTCCCTTCCACCTGCGGCTCGACGGACTGGGCCTGTTCTTCGGCCTCATCGTCCTGGTCATCGGCGCGGTGGTCATCGGCTACTCGCCGCGCTATCTCGCCAAGGGCTCGCACAGCGCCTTCTACGCCCTCATGACGTTCTTCGCGGCGGCGATGCTCGGCCTGGTCCTGGCCGACGACGTGGTCCTGCTGTTCGTCATGTGGGAATTCACCACGGTGTGCTCCTTCCTTCTCATCGCCCGCTCGGGCCCGCACGCCAGGGACCCGGCGATCCGGGTGTTCCTGGTGACCGTGGCCGGCGGGCTGTGCCTGCTCGCGGCGGTGATCGCGATGTGGGTGGCCACCGGGACCACGCGCCTCAGCGACATCCTCGTCGACGACGTGTGGTCCACGTCCCCGGGGTTCGCCGCGTTCGTGGCGGTGCTGATCGCCCTCGCGGCCTTCACCAAGTCCGCGCAGTTCCCGTTCCATGCCTGGCTGCCCGACGCGATGGTCGCGATCATCCCCGTGAGCGCATATCTGCACGCCGCGGCCATGGTCAAGGCCGGCATCTACCTGCTGCTGCGCTTCTCCACCGCCCTCAGCGAGGTGCCGGTGTGGAACGTCCTGCTCATCTCGGTGGGGCTGTTCACCGCCCTGATGGGTGCCGTGTTCGCGCTGCAGCGCCACGACCTCAAGGAGCTGCTCGCCTATTCCACGATCAGCCAGCTGGGCTTCCTGACGGCGACCATCGGCATCGGCACCTCCTACGCCGTGGTGGGGGCCGTGGTGCACGTGGCGGCCCACGCGCTGTTCAAGTCGGCGCTGTTCATGTCCGTGGGGGTGATCGACCACCAGGCGGGCACCCGGGACATCCGCAGGCTCTCCGGGCTCGCACGGACGATGCCGGTCACGGCCGTCGTGATGACCCTCGCCGCGGTCTCGATGGCGGGAGTCCCCCTGCTGTTCGGATTCGTCTCCAAGGAGGCCATGTTCAAGGCCATGGCGGAGAACCCGGGGCCCGCGCCCGCAGTGTGGCTCGTGGGTGCCGTGGCGGTCCTGGCCGCGTCCTTCACCTTCGCCTACTCGGCCCGGATGATCATCACGATCTTCCCCGGCCGCCCCGCCCAGGACCCGCCGAAGGAGGCCTCCGGCGCCTTCCTGGCACCCGTGGTGCTGGTCTCCGCGGCCGGTCTTGCGCTGGGCGTGGCGGGCGTGCTGGCCGAACCGCTGCTCGGTGCCGCCTCGGCCTCCGTCGCCGGTCCCGAGGCCGAGCCCCACCTGGGCCTGTGGCACGGTCTCGCCCCCGAGCTGTACATGTCCCTGGCGGTCTTCGCCCTCGGCGGCGCGCTCGTGCTGACCCGGGGGAGGGTGGACCGGCTCCTGGACCGGGAGCTGTCGCCCATCACCGGCGTGGGCGCCGTGGAGGCGTTCCGCAGCGGCTCCGTCGCCCTGGGCGAGCGGATCGGCGGCCTGACCCGCGCCGACGCCCCCTACCGGCACCTGGTCCCGCCCGTGGCCGTGCTGGTGCTGCTGACGGTGGTCGGCCTGTTCACGGTCGACGTCCCGCCGCTGCACGGGAACGTGACGAACCCGCTGGACTGGGTCCTGTTCGGCGTGGTCCTGGTCGGGGTGGTCCTGGCCGTGGGCGTGCGCAGCCGGATCGCCCTGGTGACCATCATCGGCGTGGTGGGCTTCGCCGTCGCGCTGTGGTTCTACGAGCTCGGCGCGGCCGACGTGGCGCTGACCCAGCTGCTCGTCGAGATCCTCACCGTGGTGGTGATCGTCCTGCTGCTCAACCGCCTGCCGTCCACCTTCCACCGCACCGGGAAACGGCGGACGACCACGGCGGCCGTGCTCGCGGTCCTCGCGGGCGCCTCCGCCGCCGTGGCCACGTGGGCGCTCACCGGTCGTCGCGGGCTCTCCGACGCCGGACAGTACTTCCTGACGGAGGGCGAGACGGAGACCGGCGGCACGAACGTGGTGAACACGATCCTCGTGGACTTCCGTGCTCTGGACACGCTCGGCGAGCTCACCGTGCTGGGCGTGGCCGGCATCGCGATCGTCGTGGCGCTGGAGTCGCGTGGCCTGCTGCCCAAGCTGCACAGCCCCATCACGGAGCCGCCGGGCTCGCCGATCAGCGGCGCCGAGGACAACACGATGACCCTGCGGGTCACCGACCGCCTGCTGGGGCCCGTGATCATCGCCCTCTCCCTCTTCTTCCTGCTCCGCGGGCACAACGACCCCGGAGGCGGCTTCATCTCCGCCCTCATCGGCGCCGCCGGGATCTCCCTGGTCTACTTCGCGGCCCAGGACGACCGGGTCAGCCGCCTGGGCCTGCCCTACGTGAAGCTCATCGGGGCCGGGGTGGTCGTGGCGGTGGGCGTGGGCCTGCTGGGCCTGGCCGAGGGGTCCTTCCTCCGCCCGCTGCACTTCTACGTGTTCGACATCCACATCACCACGGCGCTGATCTTCGACGTCGGCGTGTACCTCGCGGTGGTCGGCGTGATCCTCGCCGCGATCAGCCGACTGGGCGTCGAGGAGAAGGAGCCACCACCGCTCCGGCGGGTGGGCTCCACCGCGGTGCGGTCCCCGGGGCCTCGCTCGACCACCACCACGGCCGAGCCGCACCACCCCAGCACAGCGCCCCTGGACCTCAGCAGGATCCGGGTCCTCGAACGGGGTGCCGGGCCTTCCTCCGGGACCCCCGCCGAGCACACCGACCGACCCCGAGGAGACGATTCCTGATGGCACTCGCACTGACCGTGGGCGTGCTCATCGGCGGCGGCGTGTTCATGATGCTGCGGCGCGGCATGGTCCGCCTGATCATCGGCTTCGCCCTGCTCAGCCACGGCGTGAACCTGCTGATCATGGCGGCCGGCGGCGTGGACCGGCGGCGCGAGCCCCTGGGCGCCTCCCCGGACCTCTCGACCACGGCGGACCCTCTGCCGCAGGCGTTCGTGCTGACGGCGATCGTCATCGCGTTCGCCATCACCATGTACATGCTCGTGCTCGCCGTGACCGGCGACGACGACGACGACACCGATCTCGAGCTCACCGGCCGGGAGATGGAGACCCCTGACCTGATGGACGACCCCGCAGACGGCACCGAGCGGCACGGCGGCGCACCCGAGGGCCCGGACCCGGTGGGCACCCGCCCCGAGCGGGGCCCGGGACGGGGTGGTCGCGCATGAGCGCGGACCTGATCCCGTTCTTCGTCGTCGTCCCCCTGCTGGTCGCCGGTCTGCTGGTGCTGGCCGGCAACTCCCGGCGGATCGGCAAGGCGGGGCTGCTGGTCGTCCTGGGCGCGGACGTGGTGTGGGCGGCGTGGCTCGTGGCCACCCTCGTGGACGGCGGCACCGTGCTGGTGCACCGCATCGGCCTCTGGCCCTCCGGCGTCGCCATCCCGTTCGCCGCGGACCTCTTCACCGCGCTGATGCTCACCGTGACCGGCTTCGTGACACTGGTCACCGCCTGGTTCGGGGTGGTGTCCGGGCAGGCGGAGAAGCGCTACTTCGGCCCCCTGGTGCTCGTGCTCACCGCGGGCTTCAACGGGGCCCTGCTCACGGCGGACCTGTTCAACCTCTTCGTGTTCATCGAGGTCATGCTCCTGCCGTCCTACGCCCTGATCATCCTGGCCCACCGCGGCCGGGGCCGGCTGATGCAGGTCACGTCCTCGCGGATCTACGTGAGCGTCAACCTGCTGGCCTCCACGATCCTCCTGGCGGGTGTGGGGCTGGTCTACGCCACGGCGGGCACCGTGAACCTGGGCGAGCTGGCGGGCCGGGCGGCGGAGTCCACCGCCGTGGCGGTGTCGGTCGCGGTGGTCCTCACCGCCCTGGCGGTCAAGGCGGCCGTGGTGCCCGTGCACGGGTGGCTGACGCGCACGTACCCCTTCATGTCGCCCACCGTCACCGCACTGTTCTCGGGGCTGCACACGAAGGTCGCGATCTACGCGATCTACCGGATCTACGCCGTGGTCTTCGACGGCACGGAGCAGTACCTGTGGATCGGGATCGTGGTGTTCTCCGCGAGCATGGTGATCGGTGTCCTCGGTGCGGTGGGGGAGCGGGACGCGCGCGCGATCCTCGCCCACTCCACGGTGAGCCAGGTCGGCTACATCCTGCTGGGCGTCGCCCTGTTCGGGACCCTGGGACTCACCGCGGGCATCTTCTACCTCCTGCACCACACGGTGGTGAAGGTGTCCCTGTTCCTGTCCACCGGCGCGGTGGAGATCGCCTACGGGCGGCAGCCGCTGGGCGAGGTCACGGGCCTGCTCCGGCGGGAACCGCTCACCGCCGTGGTGTTCTTCGCCGCGGCCATGTCCCTGACCGGCATCCCGCCGTTCTCGGGGTTCGTGGCCAAGCTGGCGCTGGTCCTGGCCGCGTTCGAGGAGCAGCAGGTGGCGGTCGCCCTCGTGGCCGTCGGGGTCAGTCTGTTCACGCTGCTGTACACGCTCAAGATCTGGGGCAAGATGTTCCTGGGCAGACCGGAGGAGTCCTCGAGCGAGGTCGTCGCGGCCGTGGGCACGAAGGAGCGCCGCATCTCGGTGGGCCTCATCGCGCCCGCCCTCGTCCTGGCGGTCATCACCCTCACGTTCGGTGTGGGCGGTGAACTGCTGCTGGGCGTCTCGGCCACGGCCGCGGACGGTCTCGTGGACACCAGCGCGTTCGTGGAGGCGGTGAACGGATCGTGAAGTGGTTGACCTGGCCGTTGCGCCTGCTCGGCTTCCTGCTCTGGTACGCCTGGGAGCTGATCCTGTCCAACATCGCGGTGACGCACGACGTGTTCACCCGGCACCACCGGTCCTCGCCCATCGTGGTGCGCTACCGGACCCGGTGCCGCAGCGAGTTCGAGACGGTCCTGCTCAGCGTGCTCATTTCCCTGACCCCGGGCACGCTGACCCTGGCCACCGCGGCCCGGCCCGGTGAGGGCGCGGACGGCGCCGTGGTCGACAGGGACGACGGCACGGGGGGCTACGACATCTTCGTGCACGCCATGTACTCGGACGGACCGCGGGACGCCCGGTCGAGCCTGCAGGAGATGGAGACCCACATGCTCAACGGCATCCGACCGGGAGGGGCACCCCGATGATCGGCATCCTCTTCGGCGTGCTGGTGCTCGCCTCGTCCGTGGTGGTCGCCGGGGTGCGGATGTTCCGCGGCCCCAACGACGCCAACCGTGCCATCGCCTCCGACCTGCTGTTCTTCGCCGTGGTGGGGCTCATCGCCCTGTTCGGCGTCCTGGCGATGAGCCCCCCGGTCTTCGACCTGGTGCTCATCGCCACCCTCGTGGGCTTCCTGGCGACCCTGTCCCTCGCCCGCGCACTGACCAAGGGGAGGCGATGAGCGTGGAGTTCGACCCGATCATGCACGACACCCTGTGGATGAGCGTCGTGGGGCAGGCGTTCATCGTCCTGGGCTCGCTGGTCTTCCTCACCGCCACGGTGGGCCTGATCCGCCTGCCCGACCTCTACACCCGGTCCTCCGCGATCGCCACGGCCGCGGGCATCGGCGTCTCGTTCGTCCTCACCGGCGCGTTCTTCTTCCTGCCCGGTGTGGAGAACGCGGTGAAACTGCTCGCCGCGGTGGTGCTGCAGCTCGTGACGTCGGCCGTGGGCAGCATGGCGCTGGCCCGCTCCGGGTACCTCATCGGCTCCGCGGTGTACTCCCCGACCCACCACAACGAGCTGGAGGAGCCCGCCGGGGAAGAGGCCGGCCCCCCGGGAGAGGGCGTCCGCCGGTGACCGCCCGCGTCCGCAGCGTCAACGTGGGACGGGCCGAGACCGCCCCTACCAAGCGGGACCGGCTCACGGGCATCCGCAAACGTCCCGTGGAGGGCCCGGTGGAGGTCCGCGAGCCGGGTCCGCGCAAGGGCGGGCTCGGGTCGGGCCTGGCCGGGGACTTCATCGGGGACGCCAAGTACCACGGTGGCACGGACCAGGCGGTCTACGCGTTCGCGCGTGAGGAGCTGGACTTCTGGGAGCGGGAGCTGGGCCGGGAGCTCCCCGACGGCTCCTTCGGGGAGAACCTCACGCTCTCGGGCCTCGACGTCGACGACGCGCGGCTGGGCGACGTCTGGCGGATCGGCGACGTGCTGCTGCAGGTCACCGACGCGCGCGTCCCGTGCGGCACGTTCCGCGGCGTCATGCAGGTGCGGGGGTGGCTGCGGAGGTTCACGGAGCGCGGCCGCTCCGGGGCGTACCTCAAGGTGCTCGCCCCGGGTACGGTGCGGGCCGGTCAGCCGGTCGAACTGGTGCGCCGCGCCGAGCACGGGGTGGGCGTGGTGGACGCCTTCCGCGCGCAGACCACCGAGCGGGACCGGCTGCCGGAGCTGCTGCACGCCGGGGAGGACCTGTGCGACCAGCTCCGCCGGCGGATCGAGAAGGAGGCCCGCGCGGCCGCCCGCCGGGCGGAGTGAGCGGGCGTCAGTTGAGGGCGGCGCCCCGGTAGACCTGTTCGACCTGTGCCTCGGTGAGCCGGGTGTCGATCACCGTGCTGCCCTCGGGGTCGTCCCGCAGGAAGCGCACGGGCCCGTGCGAGCCGATCTCCAGGAAGAGGGCCGCGTCGGCGTCGTAGACCGCCTCCACGACGGTGCGGAACCGGGAGCCGCGCACCGGGGTGACGGACAGCCCGATCCGGGCGCGCACGCGCCCGTCGTCCTGTGCGCCGCCGTCCGTCTCCATGAGGGGCTCGAGGGTGAGGTCCCGGACCACGCCCACGCCGTGGTCCACGACGTGGGCCAGCCGGGAGCCGAGCCGGCCCTGCGCCGTGGTGAAGGCGCGCCGCAGCCGTGCCGTCCACCACAGTGCCGTCGCCACGAGGATCACGGCGACGAGCGCGAGCAGCCACGCGGAGCCGGAGCGGGACCACTGCTGCCACAGCAGGACCACGGCGAGCGCGGTCACCAGCGGCACCACGAGCAACATCGAGGTGCTCAGCCGCTCGCCCAGTGGTGCGCGCCCGGTCGCGCCGTCGCCGCGCGCCGTGCGCAGCCGCTTCATCACCTGGACGTCGAAGTCGCGATCGTCCGCGGGAACGGGCCGGGGCCAGGTGCCGAGGGAGTCCATGGCTCCCATTATGGGTGCGCGGGGCGGGAGCGCGGACCGGCAGCCGGGCGCCGGCTCGTAGACTCGTGCCCATGACCGAGAACCGCTGGCTGTCCCCCGAGGAGCGCGAGGCCTGGCTGGCGCTCGTGTCCATCATGTTCACCCTGCCCGGCAGCATCGAGTCCCAGTTGCAGGCCGAGGCCGATCTGAGTCTCGCCGAGTACCTCGTCCTCGCGATGCTCTCCGAGGCCCCGGACAGGCGCCGGCGCATGTCCGACCTCGCGACGGCCACCAACACCTCGCAGTCCCGGCTGTCCCGGATCGTGGCGCGCCTCGAGCGCGACGACCTCGTGGTGCGCACGGGGGACGAGAAGGACAAGCGCGTGGTGCTCGCGGAGATCACCGACCGCGGCATGGCGAAGGTCGAGCAGGTGGCGCCGGGCCACGTCGCCCACGTCCGCCGGACGGTGATCGACCGGCTCACACCCGTCCAGGTCCAGCAGCTGGCCCTGATCGGGCGCCTCGTCGAGGACGACGCCCAGGGGCCCACCGCGCGCGGCATGGCCGCGGACCAGCTGTGACCGCCGGACACGCGACGCCACAAAGCTTGCCGAAGAAAGTACTTTCGCGCTAGGGTGATGACATGTCCACGACCCAGGTGCCCGAGCGCGCCACAGCCCCCCGTTCCTCCGCCCTCACCGGGTCCACCCCCGCGAGCGCCGGCCTGACCGTCCTGCGGGCCGTCCTCGGCCTCACGTTCCTGCTGCACGGCTGGCAGAAGTTCACCGAGTGGACCATCGCCGGCACCCAGGCCTCCTTCGCCGAGATGGGCGTGCCGCTGGCGGAGGTCGCGGCCCCCGCCGTCGCCGTCCTCGAGCTCGCCGGCGGGGCGCTGCTCGTCCTCGGCCTCGCCACCCGCGTGGTCGCCGCCCTGCTGGCCCTCGTCATGCTCGGTGCCCTCGTCCTCGTGCACCTGCCCGCGGGCTTCTTCGTGGCCGACGGCGGGATCGAGCTCGTCCTGCTGCTCGCCGCCGCGTCCCTGCTCTTCGCCCTCGCCGGGGCCGGCCGCTGGTCGGTGGACCACCTGATCGCGGCGAAGCGCCGGGCGGCCGCGCACTCCTGATCCCCCGCAGGTCCCTCCCGGTGCCCGCCGTACCGGGAGCACGGGCCCCCTGCCGCAGCCCCCTGCGGCAGGGGGCCCGTCGTCGTCCGGGCGCGGCGCCACGCCATCCGGCCCTCGGCGGGAGGTGTCGGCGCGGGCGCGTAAAATCGGTCCGGCGCGGCGCGCACCACCACGGCGCCGGGCCGGATCCAGCGCGGGCGACCCCCGCAGATCGGGAGCTCCACCCATGAGCATGCAGAACTCGCCGTACATGGTCCTGTGGCGGACCGTCCAGGGCCAGGAGGTCAAGGACCGCCGGATCAACCGGGACACCCTGCGGCGGATCGTGGTCTTCGCCCGCCCGCACCGCAAGCAGCTCACCGTCTTCCTGGTGATCTCGGTGCTCACGGCCCTGCTGGGCGTGGTCACGCCCATCCTGGCCGGGGACGTCGTCAACGCCATCACGGGGGGCGACGAGGTCTCCGTGGTGGTCTGGCTGGCCGTGGCCATCGCCGTCGTCGCGGTCGTCGACGCCGCGCTGGGCATCGTCAACCGGTGGCTGTCCTCGCGGATCGGGGAGGGGCTGATCCTGGATCTGCGCACCGCCGTCTACGAGCACGTGCAGCGGATGCCGATCGCCTTCTTCACCCGCACCCGCACCGGGGCCCTCGTGTCCCGGCTCAACAACGACGTGATCGGCGCGCAGCGGGCCTTCTCCAACACGCTCTCCGGCGTGGTCAGCAACATCGTCTCGCTGATCCTCACCGTCGTCGTCATGGTCACGATCTCGTGGCAGGTCACGGCGCTGTCCGTGCTGCTGCTGCCGATCTTCCTGGTGCCCGCCCGGGCCATGGGCGGTCGTCTGGCGAGACTCCAGCGGGAGGCGGCGCAGCACAACGCGAACATGTCCACGCAGATGACCGAGCGGTTCTCCGCCGGCGGCGCCACGCTCGTGAAGCTCTTCGGCCGACCCGAGGCGGAGTCCGCGGAGTTCGCCCGCCGGGCGGGGCGCGTGCGGGACATCGGCGTGCGGGTGGCGATGCTGCAGACGATCTTCGTCACGGCGCTGACCCTGGTCTCCGCCCTGGCCCTGGCGCTGGTCTACGGACTGGGCGGCGCGCAGGCCATCCTCGGCAACCTGGACGCGGGCGACGTCGTGACCCTCGCCCTGCTGCTCACCCGGCTGTACACCCCGCTGACCATGCTCGCCAACGCCCGGATGGACATCATGAGCGCCGTGGTCAGCTTCGAGCGCGTCTTCGAGATCCTCGACCTCGTGCCCCTGATCCAGGAGCGGCCCGGGGCCCGGGCCCTGCCCGCCGGCCCGGCGTCGGTGGAGTTCGACGACGTCCGCTTCGCCTACCCCTCCGCCGAGGAGGTCTCGCTGGCCTCGCTCGAGGACGTCGCGGTGCTCGACTCCCGGGGCGGCGAGGAGGTGCTGCACGGGGTGAGCTTCACGGTCCTGCCCGGGCACACCGTCGCCCTCGTCGGCTCCTCCGGCGCGGGCAAGTCCACCATCGCCCAGCTCGTGGCCCGGCTCTACGACGTCAGCTCCGGGGCGGTGCGGATCGGCGGCACGGACGTGCGGGACGCGACGTTCGCCTCGCTGCGGGAGACCATCGGGATGGTCACCCAGGACGGACACCTGTTCCACGAGTCGATCCGGGAGAACCTCGCACTGGTGAAGCCGGAGGCCACGGACGAGCAGCTGTGGGACGCCCTGGCCCGGGCACGGATGGACCACGTGATCCGCAGCCTGCCGGACGGGCTGGACACCGTGGTGGGCGAGCGCGGCTACCGGCTCTCCGGCGGCGAGCGGCAGCGGCTGACGATCGCCCGCCTGCTGCTGGCCGCTCCGCGCGTGGTCATCCTCGACGAGGCCACCTCGGCCCTGGACTCCACCAACGAGGCCCACGTCCAGGCGGCCCTGGGCGAGGCGATGGAGGGGCGCACCGCCCTGGTCATCGCCCACCGGCTCTCGACCATCCGCTCCGCCGACCAGATCCTGGTGGTCGAGGGCGGCCGGATCGTCGAGCGGGGCCGGCACGCCGAGCTGCTGGCGTCCGGCGGGCGCTACGCGGAGCTCTACGAGACCCAGTTCGCGGACCAGGAGGTCTAACCGGTGCTCGACGACGTCACGACCCGCCTCGGGGTGGACGCCCCGGGCGCGCTCGCGGTGGTGCTCTCGGCGGTGGGGATCTACCTGGCCTTCCTGCTCATGGTGCGCCTGTTCGGGCAGCGCGTGCTGTCCCGGCTGTCCACCTTCGACGTGGTCGTCGCGGTGATGCTCGGCGCCGTGGCCGGGCGCGTGGTCCTGGGGGACACGCCCACGCTCGTCGCGGGCGTGCTCGGGCTCGGCACGCTGTTCGCCCTGGAGGCGGGCTTCGGCCAGCTCCGCTCCGGGATCCGGGTGTCCGCGCTGATGAACAACCGGGCCGTGCTCCTGGTGGCGGGCGACCGGGTGCTGAAGACCAACCTGCGCCGGGTCCACGTGGTGGAGGCCGAGCTCTTCGGGGCCCTCCGGCGGGCCGGCATCCGCAACCTGGGCGAGATCGCGTGCGTGATCTTCGAGGCCTCCGGCACGATCAGCGTGCTCCGTCGCGGTGCCCCGGTGGACCCCCAGTTCCTGGAGGGCGTGCGGGACGGGCACCTGGTGCCGCGGGAGCTGCTGCAGGAGCCGGGCACCGGCTGAGGGGGATGCTCCCGCAGCCCCGTGCCGCGGGAGAGGATGATGACCATGACAGCGCCGAGGACGTGTCCGGGACCGTGGCGTCCCGGGCGGGTCGCCGATCCGCCCCGGACGACCTGACGTCGTGGGACCGGACGATCAGGGCCCGGAGGGGGACTGCGGCCCACGACCGGCGGCCACGCCAGGACACGCCCGGCAGCCCGCGTTCGAGTGGCGGCGGGTGCGCGTGGGACCCCGTGCGGTGGACGTGCGCGGCACCTTCGACCCCGCGCTGCCCCCGGTAGTGCTCGTGCACGGCATCGGGGTCTCTGGGGAGTACTTCCTCCGTCTGGCGAAGCGGCTCGCGGCCACGCACGATGTGTATGCGCTGGACCTTCCCGGCTCCGGGACCACGCCGAAGCCGCCTCGACCGCTGACCATGGCGGAGCTCGGGTACGTCGTCGTGGGAGCGGCCGCGGAGCTGGGGCTGGAGCGGTCCGCGGCCATCGGCCACTCCATGGGGTGCCAGATCGTGGTGCACGCGGTCAAGGACCATCCCGGAGCGTGCTCCGCCTATGTCCTGCTGGGTCCCGCCGTGGACCCGGACGCCCGCGGTCTGCTGGTGCAGGCCCGGCGGCTGATGCGGGACGCGCTGCGCGAACCCCTGGACACCCTCGCCGTGGTGCTCCGCGGCTACGTCCGGATGGGCCCGGTGCGGTTCCTGCGCACCGCCCGTTACCTGCTCCGCGACCGGATCGAGGAGAACATCCGCGGGTGCACGGTCCCCGGTCTGGTCGTGCGCGGGCAGAGGGATCCGGTCTCCCGGCGGGACTGGGCACGGCACCTGGCCCGCTCCGCCCCCGACGCCGGCTTCCTCGAGATCCCCGGTGCTCCGCACGCCGTGCAGCACACTCACCCGGGGGACGTCGCCGCAGCGTGCGTGCGCTTTCTCACCGACCGGCGCACCGGGTATCCGGGGCCCGGGACGGACCACGGGGGAGCGCGGGACGACGGGCCGTGACCGTCATCGGATTCATGCCCTCACGAGCAGATCAGCCCCGACTGGATGTTGCAGGACGTGCAGCACGCCGAGCAGGCCAGGTCCGAGACGCCATGTGGTCGGATCATTTTAGCCGGTGGTCACGGGCCCAGGGCCATTCCGAGTTCGCCTGGTCGTGGCTTGGGGCGGCTCTGGCGACCACTCGGTTGCCCCTCGGCGCCGTCTCGGCGCTACCAACCCGAGGTCCTGAGCAGGCGGCCGCGACCTGGGCAATCTAAGTTCCCCGGCAGGTTTTGGATGGCTCCGGGAAGCGGCAGCAACTCAACGAGGGCATCACCGGCGACCCGTGGTCGCACGAGGCGCTCCGCCAGCAGCGCCTGGAGGAGTGCATGGAAATCATACGACGGCTGTTGGCCGGCGAGGTTGTCACCCACCAGGGTTGGTCTCCGTCTCGGACGCGAAGCTGTGGAAAATCCCGCTCCCGGTGCCGGCACTGATCGTTCCCGTGCTCACCCAGGCCACGGCTTACCGCAGCGCAGCCTGGGTGGGGGGCTCAGCACCATTACTCAGCCCGCGAGGCGCTGGAGGACAGCACGGGACCGGGTCACTCCTCGTGTCTCCGAGATGCCTTGCTGGCGGTTCCGGCCCAGGTGGTGCTCTCCTTGGTGACGGCTTCATGCATGAACCGGACCAGTTCGTCCCGCCTGGTTCGTGGGTCGTCGTAGGGAGTGGTGCCGGCGGCGAAGGAGAACCCGTGCTGGCGCATGAGTTCGGCGGTGGCACGGTAGTTGATCCAGTTGGCGTGGAACTGCCCGATCTTCTGCACACCCTCGACGACGACGATGGTTGCGCCGACGCTCGCGGTGATGGGGGCCGGTGCGCCGAGGGCCGCCAGCACCGTCACGGCGGCGGCGGCGCCCAGCGCCAGGAGGTCGAGGAACAGGTGCGCCTTCCGGTTGCGCCCGGCGGCGCGGTCGTACCAGCTGAACTGGACACAGAACTGCCGCCACACCAGACTCGCCGCGTCGGCGGAGTCGTCGGGGCGGGGCAGGGAGCTCGTCATCTTCTCCCACTCCCTGTCCGGGAGCTCGGCTTCCTCAGCGCTCATCGTGCCACCTCCTGCAGTACGTCTCCCGGGGGCACGGTTCTCGGAACTTGCTCCTGCCCGGGTGTTGACCGGCATGTTTCGGGACGAGGCGGGTGATGACCGGAGTGTAGGACCGATGCCCATGAGGAGCAACGACGATCGATGCGTCGGCTTCGAGGAAGCGGGTTCCGGATCGATCGGTCACGTCACAATGTCGATGATTTCGACTGTTGCTGACCGGTAAGGATTGAAGTCAGCCGGACCGCGGCGGACCATGTGACGCAAGTCGGGCTGCTCTCGAGAGCAGGCGCGGACCGAGGATGAGGTGGGTGACGGACATGCCTCGGGTGTTCTTGAGCCATTCGGGCCGGAACAAGCGGGAGGCCGTCGCGCTGAAGCGGTGGCTGGTGGACCAGGAACCGGGTCTGGCGGAGGAAGTGTTCTTGGACCTCGATCCGGTCACGGGCATCCAACCCGGTGAGCGGTGGAAGGAGGCGCTGCAGCGCTCGAACGCCCGTTGCGAGGCAGTGATCTGCCTCCTCTCCGCGCACTGGGAGGCATCGTACGAGTGCCGGACCGAGTACCGGGCCGCGGAGGCGCTGAACAAGCTGATCTTTTGCGCGCGCCTGGAGCCGGAGGCCACCGGAGAGATCACTGGTGAGTGGCAACGATGCGACCTGTTCGGACAAGGTCCGACGACCGAGATTCCGGTCCTCCTCGACGGGCAGCGCAGCAACGTCGCCTTCCTGACCGAGGGGCTGCACCGACTGCTCCGGGGTCTGCGCCGGGCGGGCATCGGGGCCGAGCACTTCGCTTGGCCTCCGCCGAACGATCCGGACCGGGCACCCTATCGAGGGTGGGAGCCGCTGGAGGAAGTGGATGCGGCCGTGTTCTTCGGCCGGGATGCCCAGATCGTGCGGGGCCTGGACGCGTTGCGCGGCATGCGTGGTGCGGGTGTGGAGTCCTTGTTCGTGATTCTCGGTCCCTCCGGCGTGGGCAAGTCCTCGTTCCTGCGTGCGGGACTGCTGCCGCGACTGCGTCGGGACGACCGGCACTTCGCGCTCCTTGACATCATGCGGCCGGAGCGTCGCGCCCTCACAGGTGATCAGGGCTTCGCCCATGCACTCTACTTCTTCCGCACCCGCTTGGGGCTGACGTCTCCGGCGCTGGGAGAGATCAAGGCGGCCTGCATGAGAGCAGAGGTGGACCGGTTGCAGTCCTGGCTCTCCGAGGCCCGCCGTGCCGCCGCCGAACGTCTGCCGCGAGAATCGGTCGGGACGCCGCCACCCACACTGGTCCTGCCGCTGGATCAGGCCGAGGAGCTCTTCAGCGTCGATGCCGGGACGGAGGGCCCGCAGTTCCTGCACCTGCTGGCCCAGTTGTTGCGTGGGGAGAGTGGGACCGTCCCGGCGCTGGTCGTGGCCGGAACCATCCGCGCAGATCTCTACGAGTCCTTCCAGACCGCACCGGCCCTGGCCGGGGTGCAGAGCGTTGTCTTCGACGCCCTCAAGCCCATGCCGATCGCCCAGTTCAAGGAGGTCATCCTCGGTCCGGCCGAGCGGGCCGCCGCCGCAGGACGTCCGCTGAAGATCGAGCCGGCGCTCGTGGACCGGCTGCTGTCCGACAGTGAGCAGGGTGCGGACACGCTGCCGCTGCTGTCGCTGACCCTGGCACGCCTGTACCGGGACCACGGCGGGACGGGGACACTGACCCTCCAGGGCTACGAGGCGATGGGGGGCATGGCCCAGGTCGTCCAGGCCGAGATCGATGCCCTGCTGGCAGCGGACCCGTCGGTGCGGCAGGCCCAGCTCGCCCTCCTGCGGTCCGCGTTCATTCCCTGGCTGGCGACCGTCAACCCCGACAGCGACCAGCCCGTCCGCCGGGTCGCACGCTACGGCGATCTGCCGCCCGCGTCCCGTCCGCTGATCGACGCCATGGTGGAGGAGCGCCTCCTGGTCAAGGACATCCGCGGCGGGACGACCGTCGTGGAGGTGGCCCTGGAGAGCCTGTTGCGTCAGTGGGATGACCTGGTCGGATGGCTGGCCGCTGAGCGGGAGTACCTCAAGGAGGCCGACAACCTCGAACGTGCCGCGCTGGCATGGGAGCACAACGAGCACGACGACGCCTGGCTGCTCCAGGGACAGCGGCTCGCCCGGGCGGAAGCGCTGACCGCCAAGCCTCACTTCGCCAGGCGTCTCGAGGTCGCCGGTCCGTTCATGGCGTCCTCCCGGAAGCGGGAGGACGACCGGATCTCGGCCGACAGACGACGACGGGAGGCGGAACTCCAGGCCGCCCGCGACAAGCAGCAGGCGGCCGAGGCGCTGGCGGCCGCGGAGCTGGAGGCCCGGGAGAGGGCGCAAACCCATGCCGTCGTTCTCCGGCGGCGATCACGGACGCTGATGGCCGTGCTGGCAGTCGCCGTGGTCGTCGCGATGGCCGCCGTTCTGGGTTTCGTGCGCGCCTCGGAGGCTGAGAACGAAGCGAATGAACGGACTCGGGAAGCCATTGCCCTGCAACTCACCGCCGAGGCCCAGAGCATGCTCGCCGATGCTCGTCCGGGCGGTGACGTCCGGGCGCTGCATCAACTGCTGATCGCCCATGAACTTTCGCCCACGGCGCAAAGCCACGATGGGCTCCTCCACGGGATCGCCGCTCGACGTCACCTGGAGAGCATCATCGAAGCCGGATCCACGTCAAATGAGATAACGATCAGCCACGGTGATGAGCGGGTGGCGTTCAGCCTGGACGGGCAACGCCTGGTGACGGCCGGATACGACGGAACGGTGCGGGTGTGGGAGGCCGGGTCCGGGCGACCGGTGGGGGAACCCATCATCGCGCCCGAGACTGGATTGCTCGATGTGGTCTTCAGCGCGGACGGTGAACAGGTGGTGACGGCCGGAACCGACGGAACGGTGCAGGTGTGGGACGTCGGGTCCGGACGGTCCGTGAGGGACCCGATCACTGGACCAGGAACTGAGCACGTGGTCCTGAACCCGGACGGAAAGCTGTTCATGACGAGCAGGATGCAACGGCCGGTGCAGGTGTGGGACGTGCAGACGGGGGAACCGGTGGTAGAGCTGATCGGAGGGCCCGATACCGGGCTGCTCGGGATGGCGTTCAGCGCCGATGGGCAACAGGCAGTGACGAGCACGGAGGACGGGACGCTGCAGGTGTGGGACGTCAGGTCCGGGCAACCGGTAGGGACACCCATTGCCGGTCCTTCCATTCTCGGACCCGAGGACGGAGTGAGCAGCGTGGCGTTCAGTCCGGACGGGGCTCACATCATGACCACTAGCTGGAAGGGGGCGGTCCAGACGTGGGAGATCGGCACAGGACAGCCCACAGGGGAGCCGGTCACCGGGTCCGATAACAGTGTCGGCGGAGTGGTCATCAGTCCGCACGGGCGCCACTTTGTGTCGGGTGTCGGTGAGCGGACGGTGCGGTTGCGGGACGTGCAATCCGGCGAGCCCCTCGGAGAGCCGATGATTGGGCACGAGGGCGGGGCGTTCGGTGTGGCCTTCAGCCGGGACGGGCACCGAGTGGCGACGGCAGATGCCGAGGGAACGGTGCGGGTGTGGAACCCGCAGAGCGCGGAGCCGGTGGGGGAGTCCATCACTCGACCCGCAGACCGAGTGGTCAGCGTGGGATTCAGCGCGGACGGAGCCCAGATCGTGACCGGCAGCGGGGACGGGACGGTGCGGGTGCGCGACGCCCGGACCGGCGAGCTGTTGGGCGAGTCGTTGGGCGAGCCGGTGGGCGGGCCCGCGGACTGGGTGACCAGTGTGGCATTCAGCCGGAACGGGCAATGGGTGGTTTCTGGGAGTGGTGATGGGAGTTCACGGGTCTGGGAGGTGCAGTCCGGTCGGCCCCTGGGGGAGCTGATTCGCGCGCACGGCCGCTGGGTGGAGCATGTGGCGTTCACCGCGAACGACAGTCACATCGTCACCGGTGGTGTGGACCTGACGGTGCAGGTCTGGAGCGCGAGGACCGGGGAGACCCAGGAGGAGCCGATCATCGGCCCCAGCGCGGACATGGGCGGCGTCGCCTTCAGCCTGGACGGGCGGCGATTCTCGGGTATCGAGTCCGATGGGACGGTACGGGTGTGGGAGGTGCAGTCCGGGCAGCCGGTGGGGGAGCCGATCTCCGGACATGGCGGTGGCGTGATGAGTGTGGCGCTGAGTCCGGACGGGCGGCAAGTACTGACAAGCAGCTTCGACGGGACCGTGCAGCTGTGGGACGTGCACACCGGGGAGCCGCTGAGGGAGCCGATCACCGGATCGGGTGATGACGCCGGCTCTGTGGTCTTCAGCCCGGACGGACAGCGTTATGCGACCAGCGGACGCGATGGGACGGTGCAGGTGTGGGAGGTCCGGTCCGGGCAGCCGGTGGGGAAGCCGATCACCGGCTCCGGGGAGGTCCTGAACAGTGTGGTGTTGAATGTGAACGGGCACAGGGTCGCGACGGTCGGATCCGACTGGACGGTGCGGCTGTGGGACGTGCAGTCCGGGCACCTGATAGGGGAGCCGATCAGCGGGCAGGCGGGTGGTGTGATGAGCGTGGCGCTGAGTCCGGACGGACGGCAGGTGGTGACCATAGATTTCGAAGGCGTGGTGCAGCTCTGGGAGGCACAGTCCGGGCAGCCGTCGGGGGAACCCATTCTCGGGGCTGAAGAAAACGTGGCCAGTGTCGGATTCAGTCCCGACGGGCAGCAGCTGGTGTCGGGGAGTCGGGACGGCACGGTCCGGGTCTGGGACGCCCAGAGCGGAGAGCTTGTGAGCGGACCGACCCTCGGACACGGGGGTGATGTGACCCAGGTGGCCTTCAGCTCGGACGGGCAACGGTTCATGACGAGCGGGACGCACTATTCGGTACGGGTATGGGACCCGAGGCACGGAGAAATCGTCCGGGAACCGTTGCCTGTGCACGCGGAGGTGGTCAATCGTTTGACGGTCAGCTCGGACGGTCAGAGGTTCGTGACTGGCGATTCCGAGGGGACGGTGCGGGTGTGGGAGACGCAGTCCGGCCAGCAGGTGGGCCAACCCATGACGGGACACGAGGACCAAGTGTCCATTTCAGCACTGAGCGCGGACGGACGACGCGTGGCGACGGTCGATCTCGATGGGACGGTGCGGGTGTGGGACGTGGAGTCCGGGCAACTGGCCGGCAAGCCGATCACCGGGACCGAGGAAGACGGGTTGAGCAGTATCGCGCTCAACCCGGACGGTACGCAGGTCGTGGGAGGCGGTTTTGACGGAACCGTGCGGGTGTGGAAGACAGAGTCCGCTGACATGGTGGGGGAGCCGATAGCCGGGCACCAGGGCGGGGTGGCTCTGGTGGCCTTCAGCCCGGACGGACAATGGATGATGTCGCTCGGTGGTAATGGAACGCTGCGCAGGTGGCCCCCGGTGCAGACATGGACCGAGCTGCTTTGCGCCAAGCTCACCCACAATGTCAGCCAAGAGCAGTGGAACGAGTGGGTGTCCGAGGACATCGACTACCGCGAGAACATCTGCCCAGGACTGCCCGTCCGTACCGACGACGCCGACGACTGAGACCGGGGCCTGAGTCGGGGACCTCCGGTAGGCCTCTCCGATGAATTCTCACTGCTGGAGGGAACTCGAAAACACAACCGGTCCCGGCCGCAGCGCTTCGACCGGCCGTCGGCGGGCGCGCCTGGCTTGGTTCAGCCCTTGAGGGACCAGAACCGGCGGTCCCGGTCCCACTGCACCGTGCCGCCGTGGGCCTTGCGGAACTCGGCGAGGACTTCCTTGCTGATCGCGGTGTGCCCGTTCTCCAGGGTGCGGACCCACTCGGGGCCGAAGGTCTCCGGGATCTCCTGCACGGCCTGGTCCTGGGACAGCCGCCCCTCGGTGCGGATCCGGTCGACCATCCAGCCGGCGATGTCCTGTGCGCTCGTCATGCTCCGAGCCTACGCGGCTCCGCGCACCCTTTCCGCCCGGGGACGCCGGGGCCGCTCCCGCCGGTGCGACCGGCGGCGAGGACGGTGGCGAGGACGGCGGGGCCGCGCGCAGGTGCGACGGGGCCGGGTGCCGCAGCCGCGCCGAGGGCGGGGCCGACCGCTCAGGCCAGCCGCACCACCGTGCGGGCGTCCGAGTCCCAGCGGCGCAGCGAGACCGCCCGCAACGGGGCGGGGTGCGGCTCGAGGACGTCCAGCGCGGCGGCCACCTGGTCCGGGTGCATCCGGCGGGCCAGGGTGACGTGCGGGGTCCAGGCCCCGGGGAACGAGGTGCGCGGCTGCCCGGGCACGGGCCCGACGGCGTCCCAGACCCGCCGGTGCAGCTCGAGCAGCTCGGGGGTCGTCACCACCTGGCGGACCACCACGTAGCCGCCCCGTCCGGGACCGAAGAGCAGCACCCCCGCGCTGGCCAGCGGCAGGTCCACGAACCCGGCGGCGGCGGCGACCCGTTCGTCGATGCCCGGCACGGTCTCCGGCGCCAGCGAGGGCGCGGCCATGACGGTGATGTGGGGCCGGTTGGACGGGGAACGGTGCCGGCCGGAGCTGGGCAGGCCCGCCTCGATCAACCGGTCCCAGTCGGCGCGCACGGACGCCTCGGCGTCCTCGCCGAGCAGCAGTTCCAGACTGTGCACCGTCCACCTCCTCCGGTGCGGTGGCCGGGCCGCTCCGGTGGACGCGAGTCTAGCCGGGCGTCCGAGCCCCTTGCCTATACTGGCCGGACGGCAACGGGAGGACCTCCATGACCGACACCGCCATCCGTTTCGAGGGCGCCGGCAAGACGTACCCGGACGGGACGACCGCCGTCGAGGCCCTCGATCTCGAGATCCCGCGCGGATCGCTGACCGTCTTCGTCGGACCGTCCGGCTGCGGCAAGACCACGTCCCTGCGGATGATCAACCGGATGGTGGAGCCCACCTCCGGCACCGTCACCGTGGAGGGCCGGGACGTCACCTCCGTGCCGGCCCACGAGCTGCGCCGCTCCATGGGCTACGTGATGCAGCAGTCGGGGCTGCTGCCGCACCGCACCGTGGTCGACAACATCGCGACCGTCCCCCGGCTCAACGGCGTGCCGCGCAAGGAGGCCCGGGAGCGGGCCCGGGAGCTGCTGGCCACGGTGGGCCTCGACGCGGCCCTCGGCTCCCGCTATCCGTCCCAGCTCTCGGGCGGCCAGCAGCAGCGGGTGGGCGTGGCGCGGGCGCTCGCGGCCGATCCGCCGATCCTGCTCATGGACGAGCCGTTCTCCGCCGTGGACCCCGTGGTGCGCCAGGACCTGCAGCGCGAGCTGCTGGACCTCCAGCACCGCCTGCACCGCACGATCGTGTTCGTCACCCACGACATCGACGAGGCGGTCCTGCTCGGCAACAAGGTGGCCGTCTTCGCCACGGGCGGGCGCCTGGCCCAGTACGCCACGCCGGAGGAGCTGCTGCGCGCACCGGCCGACGACTTCGTGGCGGACTTCGTGGGCCGCGACCGCGGCTTCCGCTCCCTGACCTTCGACTCGGCCCATGACATCCCGGTGCGCTCCGTGGCGGTCCTCCGCCCGGACGGCACCCCGGGCGTCGTCGGACCCGGGGACGGGCCCTTCCCCGGGGGGTGGACCCTGCGGATCGGCGACGACGGCGCGCCGCGCGGCTGGGTGCGCACCGGGGCCGAGGAGGACCCCGTGGTCGGGGGCACCCTGCACCGGCCCGGCGGCTCCCTGCGCAGCGCCCTGGACGCCGCCCTGTCCTCGCCCTCGGGCCTGGCCGTGGTGGTCGACGACGACGGGCGGGCGATCGGCGTCATGGAGCCCGGCGAGATCATCGCCGCCATCGAGGACGCCCGGCTCGGCGGGAGGACCCCGCGGTGAACTGGACGAGCCGGAACTGGCCGTACGTCCTGGAGCTCACGGGCGCCCACGTCGTCCAGTCGGTGCTGCCCCTGCTGCTCGGCGCGCTGATCGCGATCCCGGTGGCCCGGCTCGCCGCCCGCAACCGCGCGCTGCGCCCCGTCCTCGTCACGGGCTCGTCCCTGCTCTACACGATCCCGTCCCTGACCCTGTTCGTGGTGCTGCCCCTGCTCCTGGGCACGCAGATCACCTCGGTGACGAACGTGATCGTGGCGCTGACGATCTACGTGGTGGCCATCCTCGTCCGCTCCTCCGTGGACGCCTTCGAGTCCGTGGACCGGGACGTCCTGCAGGCCTCCACCGCGATGGGCTACCGCCCGCTGCGCCGGTTCTTCGCGGTCGAGCTGCCGCTCGCGGTGCCCGTCCTGGTCGCCGGTCTCCGGGTCGCCTCCGTCAGCAACATCTCCATGGTCAGCGTGGGCGCCGTGATCGGCGTCCGGTCCCTGGGGACCCTGTTCACTGACGGGCTGCGCCGGTCCATCCTCGAGGAGATCGTGGTCGGCATCGTCCTCACCGTGCTCCTGGCGGTGCTCCTGGACCTGCTGCTGCGGGGCAGCGGGCACGTGCTGACCCGCTGGCAGCGGGCGGGCCGGACCCGCACACCCCTTCCGCGGGTGCGGAGAGGAGCGGTCGCATGAGCCTCTTCGGCACCGCCCTCTCCTGGCTGACCGACCCCGAGAACTGGTCCGGCGCCGCCGGCATCCCGGCCCGGCTGCTCGAGCACCTGACCTACAGCGGCCTGACCCTGGCCGTGGCCCTGGCCGTGGCGGTCCCGCTCGGTCTGTGGGTGGGCCACACGGGACGCGGCTCCGGCCTCGTGGTCGGCCTCGCCGGCGCCCTGCGCGCCCTCCCCACCCTCGGCCTGCTGACACTCTTCACCTTGCTGCTGGGGCTCGGGCTCGTGCCCCCGATCATCGCGCTGGTGCTGCTGGCGATCCCACCGATCCTCTCGGGCGCCTACGCCGGGATCGCCAACGTGTCCCCCGCCCTCAAGGACGCCGGGGCCGCCATGGGGATGACCGGGTGGCAGGTGCTGGCCCGCGTGGAGCTGCCCAACGCGCTGCCGGTCATCCTGGGCGGGATCCGCAACGCGGCCCTGCAGGTCGTGGCGACCGTGACCGTGGTCGCCTACATCAACCTCGGGGGGCTCGGCCGCTACCTCATCGACGGGCTCGCGGTGCGCGACTACTCGCGGATGCTCGGCTCCGTGGTGCTCGTGGCGGTCCTCGCGCTCGCCGTGGACGCCGTGCTCGCCCTGGCCCAGCGGCTGTCCACCTCCCCGGGCCTGCGCCTGGCCTCCACCTGACCCCTCCCGGCGTCCCGCGACGCCGCCCGACTGCCCGCACCGACCGCCCGCACCGACAGGAGAACCACCATGACCACTGCTCCCGCTTCCCTCCGCCGTTCCGCCGGCCCGGCCCTGGGGGTCGCCCTGCTGCTCGGGCTCACCGCCTGCGGGGGCGGTGACGACCCGCTCGCCGGGGGCGGGGACTCCTCGGCGGCACCCTCCGGGACCGTGACCGTGGGCTCGGCCGACTTCCCGGAGAGCGAGATCGTGGCCGAGCTCTACGCCGGGGCCCTGGAGTCCGCCGGGGTCGAGACGGAGACCTCCCTGGGGATCGGGGCCCGGGAGGCCTACGTGGGAGCGGTGCAGGACGGGTCCGTCGACGTCGTCCCGGACTACTCCGGCAACCTCCTGCTCTTCGCCGACCCCGAGGCCACCGCGAGCTCGGCGGAGGAGATCATGGACGCCCTGCCGGGCGCGCTGCCCGAGGGCCTGACCGTCCTGGAGGCGTCCGAGGCGGAGAACAAGGACGCCATGGTGGTCACGCCCGCGACGGCGGAGCAGTACGGCCTGACGAGCATCGCGGACCTGGCGCAGGTGTGCGGTGAGCTGGTGATCGCGGGTCCGCCGGAGTTCGCCGAGCGCGCCTACGGCCTCGACGGCCTCGAGGAGAAGTACAACTGCGTGCCGCAGTCCTTCGAGCCGATCAACGACGGCGGCGGCCCGCTCACCGTCCAGGCCCTCCTGAACGGCGACGTGGACGTCGCCGACATCTTCACGACCACCCCGGCGATCGCCGACAACGACCTCGTGGTGCTGGAGGACCCGGAGAACAACTTCATCGCCCAGCAGGTCCTGCCGCTGGCCGCGGCGGACCGGCTGCCCCAGGAGGCGGTGGACGCCCTGAACGAGCTGTCCGGCAAGCTCACCACGGAGGACCTCATCGACCTGAACCGCAAGGTCAGCGGCGACCAGCCGGTGAGCCCGGCCGCCGCCGCCGAGGAGTGGCTCTCCGCCAACGGCTACTGAGCCCCCCGCAGGAGCAGCGTGGCCCGGGGACGTCCTCGCCCCTGGACCACGGTGCTCCCACGGGCGCTGGCCCCACGGGCGCTGCTCCCGTGGGAGGTGCCCTACGTCGGTGTTCCGCGGGTGGTGCCCCATGGGCGGCTCCTCCCGGGCCGCCGCGGCGGGACCCGTCCTGCACAGGGTTCTCCACACGCCCGGCACTGTGTCCCCACCTCCCGGGGCCTCGGCGCCCTGTGCGGACGCGGGAGCCACAGGGGGTCACCCCCGGTGCCCCAACGTCCGTCCACACCTGTGGACAACTCTGTGCACAGGGATGTGGAGGGGCATCCGCTGAAATCACCGGGGCGCATCAGTATGCTGAGGTGCGGGTCGCTCCCGCCGCCGGGCGAGGACGTGCCCGTGACCATCCGAGGGCTCGTCGTCAAGGAGGATCTCGAGTTCGGAGACCGCCCCGCCCAGGAGTGGACGACCGAAGGAGCAGTGTGCTGAACACCAGTCCGCCCGGGATCCCGGGCCTCTCGCTCGAGAACCAGGCCCGTGTGATCACCGAGTCCGTGCGTCAGCAGGTGCGCGAGCGCCGTCCGGCCGAGCTGCCGGACGCCGGCTGGAAGGACTTCGACCGCCGGTTCGACGAGCACTTCCCCGGGCTGACCCTGCTCTTCGCCGAGGTCTACGGCCACCGCGAGGACTTCCTCGAGGAACTCACCGAGCTCGGCCTGCAGCTGGCGCGCTCCTGGGCCGAGCGCCCGGACGACCTCAAGGCCCTGGACGCGCGCCGGGAGCAGGACCCGGCGTGGTTCGGCTCGCGGCAGATGCTCGGCGGGGTCTGCTACGTCGACCGGTACGCCGGGAACCTGCGGGGGATCCGGGAGCAGATCCCGTACTTCCAGGAACTGGGCCTGACCTACCTGCACCTCATGCCCCTGTTCGAGGCCCCGGAGGGCAACTCGGACGGCGGCTACGCCGTGTCGTCATACCGCCGCGTGGACCCCCGGCTGGGGACCATGGAGGAGCTCGCCGAGCTGGGCCGGGAGCTGCGCCGGCACGGCATCAGCCTGGTCCTCGACTTCGTCTTCAACCACACCTCCAACGAGCACGAGTGGGCCCGCCGGGCCGCCGCCGGGGAGCAGGAGTACGAGGACTACTACTGGATCTTCCCGGACCGCACCGTCCCGGACCGGTTCGAGCGCACCACCCGCGAGATCTTCCCGGACGACCACTCGGGCTCCTTCACCCGGATCCGCGCCACCGAGGAGGACCCCCGGTGGGTGTGGAGCACGTTCTACTCCTTCCAGTGGGACCTCAACTACACCAACCCCGCGGTCTTCCGGGCCATGGCCGCGGAGATGCTCTTCCTCGCCGCCCAGGGTGTGGAGGTGCTGCGCATGGACGCCGTGGCCTTCATCTGGAAGCAGCTGGGCACCGCGTGCGAGTCCCTGCCGCAGGCCCACGTGCTGCTGCGCGCCTACAACGCGCTGTGCCGCATCGCCGCGCCGTCGGTGCTGTTCAAGTCCGAGGCGATCGTCCACCCGGACGAGGTGGCCCGGTACATCGAGCCCGGCCAGTGCCAGCTCTCCTACAACCCGCTGCAGATGGCCCTGACCTGGGAGGCGATGGCCACCCGGGAGCCCAAGCTGCTGGCCCAGGCCCTCGAGGAGCGCCACGCCCTGCCGCCCGGCACCGCCTGGGTGGACTACGTGCGGGGACACGACGACATCGGGTGGACGTTCTCCGACGAGGACGCGGCCCGGCTGGGCGTCGACGGCCACGACCACCGACGCTTTCTCAACGCCTTCTACACCGGCCGCCACCCCGGCAGCTTCGCGGACGGCGTGCCGTTCCAGGAGAACCCCCGCACCGGCGACTGCCGCGTGTGCGGGACCACCGCGTCGCTGCTCGGCCTCGCGGAGGACCCCGGCCCCGCCGTGGACCGGGTCCTGCTCGCCCACTCCGTGGCGATGAGCACCGGCGGCGTCCCGCTGCTGTATCTCGGGGACGAGGTCGGCCAGCTCAACGACCCCGCCTGGAACGAGGACCCGGCCCACGCCGGTGACGCCCGCTGGGTGCACCGGCCGCCGCGGCCCGTCCAGGACTACGAGCGCCGCCACGAGCTGTTCTCCGTGCAGGGCCGGATCTTCGGCGGCATCCGCCGGATGGTCGAGCTGCGCCGCAACGCCCCGGAGTTCGACGGCAACGCGCTCATCCCCTTCGACGCGCGCAACCCGCACGTGCTGGGCTACCAGCGCCCGGGCAGCAATACGCTGGTGCTGTGCCTGGCCAACTTCTCCGACTGGTCTCAGTTCGTCACGGGAGAGACTCTCTCGGGGTTCCTGCCCCAGGCCGTGGAGCTGCACGGGAACACCGAGCTCGACCTGCGCCACGGCCTGCTGATCGACTCCCACGGGTTCCTCTGGATCCGTGTGGTCCCGAAGCGCTGACCCGTGGGGGCTTGGGTCGTGCTCGTCCTGTCGGGCGTCCTCGAGGCGGTGTGGGCCTCCGCGCTCGGCGCCTCGGACGGTTTCCGCCGCCCGGTGCCGGTCGCGGTCTTCGCGGTGACGGCGGTCCTGAGTCTGCTCGGCCTCGCCCACGCCATGACGAGCCTGCCCACGGGCACGGCCTACGCGGTGTGGGTGGGCATCGGGGGAGCCCTCACCGTGGCATGGTCGATGCTGACCGGCCGCGAGGCGGCGACCGCTCTCAAGGTGCTGCTGGTGCTCGGGATCATCGGCTGCGTGATCGGACTGCGGCTTGTCGCCTGAGCCTCCGGTGACCGGACGTCCGTCGTCGCCCCTCCCGCCCCCTTCCTCCTCCTCGCCGGACGCGGCGGCCCGGCGGTCCCGGGCGTGGGGGCTGCTCGTCGTGAGCGGGGTCCTCGAGGCCGTGTGGGCCACGGCCCTGGGCGCGTCGGAGGGCTTCGCCCGGCCCGGCCCGACCGTGCTCTTCGTGGTGGCGCTGGTCCTCAGCATGCTCACCCTGGCCCGCGCCGCCCGGGTCGTGCCGATAGGCACCGCCTATGCCGTGTGGACCGGGATCGGGGCCGTGCTGACGGTCGCGTGGGCGGCCGGCACCGGACAGGAGACGATGTCCTGGGCCAAGGCGCTGTTCCTCGCGGGCATCGTCGCCTGCGTGACCGGGCTGCACGCCGCCGACGCGCCGCGCGAGGAACCGGCCCGGTGAGCACCCCCGGGGACCGCGAGCAGGCCCCTGACGCCCCGTTCGCTGACGTCCCGGCCGGGACGTCGCCGTCGCACTCTCCAGTCGTGCACCCTTCGCGGTGACCTCCCGGTTGCCGCGGTCCGGCCCTGGCGTCCCGGTGCGGATGGACCTCGGGCGGTGTGCGACCTTCCGTGACGTCGCGCATCCCCACTTCTCAACAGCTTCTCCACAGGGGTTGTCCACAGCGTGGATAACTTCCGCCGGTGACATCGGACACCACTGTCCGCCATGAACCCCGCATTGACGTGCGACTGCCGCCACCGAACGGCAGCGGGCGCACGGAGTTGCGAATTGTGCACACGGGCGTCCACACCTGTGGACAACCTTCTCCACCGGGTGTGCACGCCGGGCTGGCCTGGCGGCACATCCAGTCGCTAATGTGAATGCCTGTGCATGGGATGGTGGATCCCACCCGTGCATCCGGGGGGCGGTCCGACGTCGTCCCGGGCCCTGGGACCGGCATGGAGGTTGGAATGGCACTCGGCCCGGCATCGTTCTGCGTGGACCACACGGTGGTGATCGACGTCGATCCCCCCGTCGTGGAGCGCTTCCTGCTGGACAGCGGATGCTTCCCGCTGTGGCACCGGGGGGTGGCGGGCGTGCCCACCATCAGCACCCCCGTGCTCCAGACCGGGACCTCCGTGGAGTTCCTGGGCCGGGTCGGCCCGCTGCGCTTCCCCTACGTCACCATCGTGTCCGCGCACGACCCGGGACGGAAGCTGGCGCTGCGCACCACCCGGGGCGTCGTCGACCTGCTCGCGGTCACCACGTGGACCGCCGTGGTCGGCGGCACCGAGGTGCGGGCCACCGTCGACGCGCGCCTCACGGCCGCCCGGGCAGGTCTCGCGAAGTGGGCCGAGCGGATCGTGCGGCGCAACCTGGCGGGCGAGCTCGGGGACCTCAAGCGGCTCCTGGAAACGGGGCAGTTCGAGTTCACCGTGCCGTCCCAGCTCACCGCGCACCCGCCCCGCTGCCCGCTGGAGACGCCGCCCGATTTCTTCTGAGGCCCTGTCCGGCCGGTCCACGCGGGCACCGTACGCTGGTGGCGGAACCTCCTTGACCCCTGCTCGCGCACGGGACGAGGGTGGAACCACACGACAGCTATCGAAAGGATTCTCCTATGGCCGAGAAGTACACCCTTCCCGATCTCCCCTACGACTACGCGGCGCTCGAGCCCCACATCTCCGCGAAGATCATGGAGCTGCACCACGACAAGCACCACGCCACCTACGTGGCCGGCGCGAACACCGCCCTCGAGAAGATGGCGGACGCCCGCGCCAACGGCGACGGTGCCGCCGCGGCCAAGCTGTCCAAGGACCTCCAGTTCAACCTGGGCGGTCACGTCAACCACTCCATCTTCTGGAAGAACCTCTCCCCGGAGGGCGGCGACAAGCCGACCGGTGAGCTCGCCGCGGCGATCGACGACCACTTCGGGTCCTTCGACGCCTTCCGCGACCACTTCACCGCCGCGGCCACCACGATCCAGGGCTCCGGCTGGGCGATCCTCGCCTACGAGCCGATCGGCGGCAACCTCGTCATCGAGCAGATGTACGACCAGCAGAACGGCGTCCCCGTCGCCACGATCCCGCTGCTGCAGCTGGACATGTGGGAGCACGCCTTCTACCTCGACTACCAGAACGTCAAGGCCGACTACGTCAAGGCCTTCTGGAACATCGTGAACTGGGCCGACGTCCAGGAGCGCTTCGAGAAGGCGCGCACCGGGGGCAAGTCGATCGTCTGATCCAACACCCCGCACGGCCGGTGCACGACTGCGCCGTCCACCGCGAGCAGGACCCCCGGACCGCACGGTCCGGGGGTCCTGTGCTCTCCGGAGCTCCGGAGCTCCGGACCCCGGCCCGGGGCTCCCGGTGCCGCGGATGCCGCCGGTGTCACCGGGGGCGCGGGAACGCGGCACCGGCCGCGCAGAACGGCGCCGCGGGACCCGGTCCTGGGGTGAGCATGTCGTCCCAGGTCGCAGCGGGATCACAGATCGGTCACGGCGCTGGACCCGCCCCCGCCCCTCCGTTAGCGTTCGGGAAGGCGGCGGGGGAGTCACGCCGATGTCGGGGACGGGGAGACGGAACAGCACATGCAGAACATCATCGCGCTACTGACGGCTCTGGCGACGGGGGTGACGTTCGGGGCGGTCTCGCAGTTGCACGAGGACGGCACGGGCTTCGTGGCCGCCCCGGACGTCCAGGACGCGCTCGGCTGGGACCGTGCCACGCTGCAGGCCAATGCGGCCTCGCTCGAGTTCGTGGCGGAGTCGGAGTCGGTCACCGGCATCTCCTGGACCTGCGCCCACGCCGAGACCGCGGAGGTCCTGCCCCAGCGGACGGACCTCGTGGTCACCGAGTCCCGGGCGATCACGAGCCGGCCGGAGAACCTGTGGGGGTTGCTGCCGGTCCGGGGCTTCCGGTTGCAGGGCTTCGACGGCCGCGGCGCGTCGAGCGCCGTCCCGGAGGGGCCGGCTCCCCACTCCTGCCCCGCCGGCCCGTGGACCGTGGTCGAGGGCAGCGCGCAGACCGTCGAGACGGAGGGCGAGCCGGTCCTCATGGTCCGCCACGAGGGGACGCAGCACCCCGTGCCCGTGGGCTGAGCCGGGCTCAGCCGCGCGGGGCGCCCAGCCGCTGCACGACGTCCCGCGTGGCCGCGACGATCCCGTCCACCTGCTCCGGGGTGATCCCGGAGGAGAGCGTGAACCGGACGGCGGTCGTGGCCACCTCCGCCGGATACCCCATCGCGGTCAGCACGTGGGAGGGCTCGGCGTCCCCGGCCGCGCACGCCGAGCCCGAGGAAACGAGCAGCCCGCGGGCCTCCAGGTCCACCAGCACCGTCTCGCCGTTGACGCCGGGAAAGCAGAACGACGCGGTGCCCGGCAGCCGGGACGCCGGCCGCTCCCGCGGGTCGGGACCCGACAGGACCGCCGTGGGGACCACCGTCAGGATCCCGGCGATCAGCCGGTCCCGCAGACCCGCCAGGTGAGCCGCCCGCTCCCCGCGCTCGGCGCTCGCGAGCCGCAGGGCCGTGGCGAGGCCGACGGCGCCGGCCACGTCCGAGGTCCCGGAGCGCCGGCCGCGCTCCTGCCCGCCGCCGCTGAGCAGCGGCCGCAGGGGAGTCCCGCGGCGCAGGTACAGCGCCCCGGTGCCCTTGGGCGCGCCGATCTTGTGCCCGGCGAGGCTCAGCGCCGCCACGTCGAGCGCTTGTACGTCCAGCTCCAGCGACCCGGCCGCCTGGACCGCATCCGTATGGAACGGGACCTTCCGCGCCCGAGCCACCGCAGCCAGCTCGGCGATCGGCTGGACCGCACCCGTCTCGTTGTTCGCATGCATCACGGATACTACGGCCGTGTCCGCACGGACAGCCCGCTCCAGCGCCGCGGGGTCCACCAGTCCCTCGGGGGAGACCTCCAGCTCGGTCACCTCGAAACCGTCCCAGCGGGCCAGGTCGCGCGCCGAGTCCAGCACGGCGGAGTGCTCGATCGCGCTCGTCACCACGTGCGTGCGCGCCGGGTCGCGGTCCCGCCGCCCCAGGGCGATGCCCTTGACGGCCAGGTTGTCCGCCTCGGTCCCCCCGGAGGTGAAGACCACCTCCGCGGGCCGGCAGTTCAGCGCCCCGGCCACGGTCTCCCGGGCCGTCTCCAGTCCCGCGAGCGCCCGGCGGCCCATCTCGTGGTGGCTGGAGGCGTTGCCGAACTCCTGGGTGAGGTAGGGCCACATGGCCTCGAGGACCTCCCGCCGCACGGGAGCGGTCGCGGCCGCGTCGAGGTAGAGCACCGTCATCCCGTCCGGGCGTCCAGGGCGACGTCGAGGCCCAGGTCCAGGTTGCGCGCCGAGTGGGTGAGCGCGCCCACCGAGATGACGTCCACCCCGGTGGCGGCGATGTCCCCGACGGTCTCCAGGCTCACGCCGCCGGAGGCCTCGACGGTCGCGCGGCCGTCGATGATCGCCACACCGCTCACGAGGTCGTCCACCGAGAAGTTGTCCAGCAGCACGGTGTCCGCGCCCCCGGCCAGCACGGCCTCGATCTGGTCCAGCCGGTCGACCTCCACCTCGAGGTGCACCGTGTGGGGCAGCCGACGGCGCAGCTGCCGCAGCGCGCCGGTCAGGTCGGTCCCGTCGGCCGTGAGCAGCGCGAGGTGGTTGTCCTTGGCCATCACGGCGTCCGAGAGCGAGTGCCGGTGGTTGTGCCCGCCGCCGCTGAGCACGGCGTGCTTCTCGAGCGCCCGCAGCCCGGGGGTGGTCTTGCGGGTGTCCGCCACCCGGGTCCGGGTGATCGTGCCGGGGGGCAGGTCCGCCGCCCGCTCCACGCGGGCGACAGTCTCCTCGACGGCGGCGACGTAGCGGGCCGTGAGCGTGGCGATCCCGCACATCCGCTGGGTGAGGTTCAGGGCCACGCGCTCTCCGGTCAGCACGGCGCGGGCGGGTCCGGTCACCACGGCCAGCGTGTCCCCGGCGGCGAAGGGGTCACCGTCGGCGGTAATCAGCTCCACGGCCACGGCGGGGTCCACGGCGGCGAACGTCGCGGCGAAGACCCGGCCGCCGGAGAAGGTCCCGGCCTCGCGGGCGACGAGCTCGGCCCGCGCGACGGCGGTGGCCGGGATGAGGTGCTCGGACGTGATGTCGCCCCAGGGCGCGTCCTCGGCGAGGCCCCGGTCCACGACCTCGGTGATGGCGGCTCGGGTCAGCATGCGGGAATCCTCTCGAGTATGTCGCCGTACGCATATGTACTGGCCGTGTCCTGGTGTTCAGTGGTGGGTGCCGTCGGCTCCCTGCGCCAGAAGGTGCGCCGGGCCCGAGCGGGGTCGGGCGCCGGGAAGTCCTCCCGGAACTGGGCTCCCCGGGACTCGGCGCGGTGCAGGGCGGCGGCGACCACGGCGCGGCCCACGGTCAGCAGGTTCCGGTCCTCGAGCGCGCGGCGGGACAGCGCTGCGGGCGGGCGGAGGCCCGCCAGTCGGGCGGCCAGCGCCTCGAGCCCGGGCCCGTCCCGCAGGACCCCGGCGCCGGTCCACATCGCGGCCTGGAACGCCTGGCGGTCAAAGGGCACGTCCCCCTCGGTGCCCTCCGGCAGGGGCAGGGCACCGCCGTCCACGGCCGGCCCGCGGTGCGGCCGGGCGTCGTCGTCGGCCCGGAGGTCCGCGGCGAGGGCCTCGGCGGTGCGGGCCCCGAACACGGCGCCCTCCAGCAGCGAGTTGGAGGCCAGCCGGTTGGCGCCGTGGACGCCGGTGGCCGCGCACTCGCCCACGGCGTAGAGACCGGGGACGCTCGTGCGGCCGCGGTCGTCGGTCGCGATGCCGCCCATCAGATAGTGCGCCGCCGGGGTGACGGGGACCGGTTCCCGGGCCCAGTCCATCCCGTGCGCCCGGAGGGCGGCGTCGATCGTGGGGAAGCGGCGGGCCAGGTGCTCGGCGGTGCTGCGTCCCGAGGAGACGGTGCCGCCCGGGCCGGTCATGCCGGTGCAGTCGAGCAGCACCGGCCGGCCGCCCTGGGCCAGCGAGCGGCGGACGTTCTCCCGTGCCACGACGTCGCGCGGGGCGAGCTCGGCCAGCGGGTGCACGTCCGTCAGGTAGCGCCGGCCCGTGCCGTCCCGCAGCACCGCGCCCTCGCCGCGGACGGCCTCGGAGACCAGGAAGCAGCCCGGGGCGGCGAGCGCGGTGGGGTGGAACTGGACGAACTCGAGGTCCGTCACGGCGGCCCCGGCGCGCAGGGCCGCGGCGATGCCGTCGCCCGTGGCCACCGCCGGGTTGGTGGTGTGCGGATAGAGCTGTCCTGCTCCGCCCGTGGCGAGCACCACGGCGTCCGCCGCGAGCCGGCGCGGCCGGTCGCCGTCGAGGACGAGCGCCCCCACGGCGCCTCGGCCGGGGCTGGTCACCAGGTCCACGAGCATGGTGTGCCGCAGGATCCGCAGCCGGCCGGTGGTCTCGGCGGCGAGGGCGGCGGCGACGAGGGCGCGCTGGATCTCCCGGCCGGTCGCGTCCCCGCCGGCGTGCAGGATGCGGGGCACGGAGTGGGCGCCCTCGAGGCCCTCCACCCAGGGGGAGCCCGGCCCGTCGGCGCGGTCGAACGCGACGCCGTGCTCCACCAGGGCGGTGATCGCGGCGGCCGAGTCGCGCACGAGGACGCGCACGGCGTCGTCGTCGCACGTGCCCGCCCCCGCTCCCAGCGTGTCCCGGACGTGCAGCTCCTCGGCGTCGCGGGGCTGGCCGTCCGGGAGGCCTGCCGTCATGGCCGCGATCCCGCCCTGGGCGCGGTCGGTGTTGGTCTCGTCCAGGCGGTCCTTGCTCAGCAGCACCACGTCGAGCCCGCGGTCGGCGGCCGCCAGCGCGGTGGTGAGCCCGGCGATGCCGCTGCCCACCACGAGCACGCGCGGGAACGGTGTCCTGCTCACCGCGGAAGCGCCGCCAGCATGCGCTCGAGCGCCACCTCGGCGTCCCGGGCGGTCCCGGCGTCCACCTGGATGCGGTTGATCGTCCGGCCGGCCACGAGCTCCTCGAGCACCCAGGCCAGGTAGCCGGGGTGGATCCGGTACATCGTGGAGCACGGGCAGATCACCGGGTCGAGGCAGAAGATGCTGTGCTCGGGGTGCTCGTCGGCGAGCCGGTTGACCATGTTGATCTCGGTGCCGATCGCGAAGGTGCTGCCGGGCTCGGCCGCCTCCACCGCCTTGCGGATGTAGTCGGTGGAGCCGGACTCGTCGGCGGCGTCGACCACGGGCATGGGGCACTCCGGGTGCACGACCACCCGCACGCCGGGGTGCTCGGCCCGGGCCTGCTCGATCTGCGCCACGGTGAAGCGGCGGTGCACCGAGCAGAAGCCGTGCCACAGGATGACCTTGGCGTCCGCCAGTTCCTGCGCGGTGCTGCCGCCCAGGTCCTTGGCCGGGTTCCACAGGGGCATCTGCTCCGGCGGGATCCCCATGGCCTTGGCGGTGTTGCGGCCCAGGTGCTGGTCCGGGAAGAACAGGACCCGCTGCCCGCGCTCGAACGCCCACTCCAGCACGGTGGTGGCGTTGGAGGAGGTGCAGACGATGCCGCCGTGGCGGCCGCAGAACGCCTTGAGCGCCGCGGAGGAGTTCATGTAGGTGACGGGCAGGACGGACTGCAGGCCGTTCTCGCCGGTCTCCCCGAGGACGTCCATGAGCTGCTCCCAGGCCTCCTCCACGGAGTCCTCGTCCGCCATGTCCGCCATGGAGCACCCGGCGGCGAGGTTGGGCAGGATCACGGACTGGTGGTCGCCGGAGAGGATGTCGGCGGTCTCGGCCATGAAGTGCACGCCGCAGAAGACGATGGCCTCGGCCTCCGGCCTGCTCCGGGCCGCGCGGGCCAGCTGGAAGGAGTCGCCCAGGAAGTCGGCGTGCTTGACGATCTCGTCGCGCTGGTAGAAGTGGCCGAGCACCACCACGCGGTCGCCCAGGGTCGCCTTGGCGGCGCTGATCCGGCGGTCGAGCTCCTCCGCGGAGGCGTGCTGGTACTCGTCGGGGATGACCGGCTGGGCGGGCGAGCCCGCGGGCACGGCGTCGTCCTGGGACGCGCCGGGGCCGTAGCCGGCCGAGACCGTGGGGGCGAAGTCCCACGGGCTCGTCCCGAGGGTGCTGCTGCACGTGCTCGTCGCGGGGGCGGTGCCGGGCAGGTTCGCCGGCTTCTCGGTCAGCAGGTCGATGCGGGTGGCGACGGAGGTCATGTCTGCTCCTGGGTGCTGCGGCCGCCCGGGGTGCGGTCGGCGAGGTCGAGGTCGGAGTTGTAGCGGTAGAGCCGGGGCGGGCGGTGCCGGGTGCCCTCCAGGCGGGTGCCGGTGTCGAGCACGGCGCCGGAGGCCAGCACCTGGCGCCGGAAGTTGGCGGGGTCCAGGGCGGTGCCGAGGATCGCCTCGTGCACCTCCCGCAGGTCGGCCAGGGTGAAGGCCTCGCCGAGGAAGGAGTGGGCCACGCGGCTGTAGGTGATCTTGTTGCGCAGCCGGTAGAGGGCGTAGTCCACGATGTCGCTGTGGTCGAAGGCCAGCGGCGGCAGGTCCGAGACGCGCATCCACGTGACGTTGAGGTCGGCGTGGAGGTCGGAGGTCTGGTCCGCCCGGATCGAGGCCCAGTAGACGATCGAGACCACGCGCTCCTCGGCGTTGGCCGAGCGGGTGAGCCCGCCGAAGGCGTAGAGCTGCTCGAGGTAGCCCGGCTGCAGGCCGGTGGTGAGGTGCAGGGAGCGGGCGGCGGAGGCCTCGAGGTCCTCGTGCTCCTGGAGCGGCCCGCCGGGCAGCGCCCACATCCCCCGGAAGGGGTCGCGGATGCGGCGCACCAGGGGCAGCCAGAGCTCCTTGCGGCCGTCGGGGCCGGTGTCCCGGGCGGCGAAGATGACGGTCGACACGGCCAGCGCCACGATCTGCGTGGTCATCATCACCTCCCTGCACGTCAGAGCCTTTGGGTTGCAGTGACTATAACACCCTTTTGGTCGGCATGACGTTATGACTCGATGGCCGCATCTCCGCCATCCCAAAGTGTCAATGGCTTCGGGCAAACAGGTATACACCATGAAAAGCAATGAAAGGTCCTATAGAATCGAATAAACAGAGAACAAGGACATCGAATACAGAGCCTTCGCAGTGCTTAAGAAAATGCTTGTGGGGGCGCATCATTGATTTTTGGTATAAGTCAAAGACGATAGACAGGTTGATATGGACATTATTTCAGGCTCAACTATTGGATCTTTTCTGTACCCCATTGTAAAAGATGCAGTGCTATGGACGATTAATAAAGCGGCTAATAGACGCAAAGGGCTCACCTTAGACGTCATAACGCAGCTAACCGAAAATCCAACAGAATCAGAGGCATGGGCGGAAGGTGCCGACTCACTCGCATTTCTATTGGATACGGAAGAGGGCCAACATCTCCTCCGGCAATTGCCGACCAATAGAAGAGTAATAACAATAGCTCGCGAAATGTTCACAGCGAAGCTTGTTGGTATGAGTCTTAACCACGAAGAGGTGTTGCGGGAATCGCTACGGGCAACCATAGGCGGAATTGTCGGCGACAAACTGAATTCGAACCGTTGCCCGGACATCTCAGATGCTGTATACGAAACTTTTGAAAATGCGTTTGAACGCGCCGTTCTAGAAATACAGCAACAGTCTCCTACATCTTATGCCATTCTGCAAAAGGAGTGGAGAGAAACGGCTATTCTTAGCGTTATGGAGCATCTTCCTGAAAGAGCCGCAAGATTAACGGATCTAAAAAAACAGGAAAAGTTGGATCAAATGATCCACGAATGGATTCCAAAATATATTAAAGCTTGTCGAACAAAATATAAAAACATTCAAACACCCGATTTTTCAGTCAACCACCGCATCGAAATTGATCGTCTATATGTTCCTCCTAGATTCAAGCGGTATCAAGGCGTGGAACGGCTACATCATGAAATACCAGCGGAATGGATGCTTGAGAACATTCATCGTACTGTCATTATGGGCGACCCTGGTGCTGGAAAGACGACTTTCAGTCAATATCTTATAAATCAGGAGATTAAAAAGAACCGTAGAATACCATTTATTGTCGTATTAAGGGAATATGCACACAAAGACTTAGAGAATGAACGCTCTATCACCGAATTCATGGCTGAACAATTGTCAAGTCGGTATGGTACGGCACTTTCGATAAATGCTCTAGAGTCAATACTTTCGGACGGCAACGCTTGTGTCATTTTTGATGGACTTGATGAACTAATTGACTCTAATCATAGGCGAGAGGTTAGAGATCGCGTCGAAATATTCAGTGTAAGCTATCCGCATGCCGATATATTGGTGACGTCTAGAAGAATTGGGTACGAGGAAGCACCTCTCGACCCCCAAGTATTTGATGCCTTTATCGTTGGGTCTTTTGACACTAAGTCGACCCATCAATACGTTAAGCAATGGTTTGAAACGCAATCTAGTGACTATGACAATGAGCCGGGAATTCTCGCCGCTGATTTTATGGCCCAAAGCCACGAAGTGTCAGATCTTAGATCAAATCCTTTAATGCTATCTTTAATGTGCATGATTTATCGTGGCGAGCACTATATCCCTCAAAACAGACCTGAAGTTCTGGAAAAATGCGCGAAAATGTTGTTCGAAAAATGGGATGGGCATCGAAGTATTGTTGTGCCTCTTGCGGTGAAAAAGTATGTCGATTCCGCCCTTCAGTTTCTCGCGTACTCCATGTATCTGGAGTCTGGCCATGACACCATTATGGGTCGACAAGATATAGTCAGAAACTTGCAGACCTACTTAGAGGACCGGTCGTTTGAGCATTCCGAGGAGCGTGAAAAAGCTGCCGAAGAATTTGTCGATTTTTGCTCCGGTCGTGCATGGGTCTTGTGTGAGGCGGGAGAAGAAAAAGGACAAAAACTACTCAAATTCACGCATCGTACGTTCCTCGAATACTTCGCTGCATATCACATTTGCAAGAAGTACTTAGATCCAGGTAAACTAGCCAATTTTCTCCTCCCTCACATATCTGTAGCAGAATGGGATATGGTTGCCCAACTTGCTGTGCAGATTAAAGACAAAGGTGTCGATATGGGATCTCAATTGACACTGGAAAAGATGGTTCGCGATAAAAGAGACCGTAAGTATCAAAAACGCGAAAACGTTCTTACTTTTGTTTCTAGATGCCTCAAATTTGCTACTGTTTCGGATTCTTTCATCAAGGAATTTTGCGGACTTGTAGTAGAGCGTTCCGTGCTTGAGGTGAGTCGCCAGAGTGCTTTTTTCAATGCCAACATTGACGCACTAAAGTCTCTGGTTGAAAACAGCACCCTTCATGGAACTCCTATTGTTAGATACACTATTGAAGCTTTAGCTGTGTCAGTTCGCTCCCCAGATAGTAAAGTAAGCGCATCTTCTATTCGCCTCATGCTCCTGCTAGGAGCTCTTGGAGAAATCAGCGCTCCTTCCATTTTCGAGTATATAAATGACGCTACATGCCGACTCTGGTCGGATAGCGCTCGAAAAAACATCCGTGAAAACTCTTACGTTTATAAAAATTTTGTCAAGAATAATCCGGAGGTTAGCTTGGTTGCCGTATCTGCAGGCGCCCTTACGGAGATGGAATCTGTGGAAACGTTGCGGGACCCTGATCGCCTTCTTTCATTTTTTACTCTTAGGGACTTCGAAGCCCAAGGTGCATTTTCCAATCCTTTCCACTTAAGTGGGTATGGGTTATTGGCGTGTGACAGTGCCATGCGTTTTCCAAGGCTTTATGGTGACTACTATATTTTCGAGGAGGGTCCCGCGGAAGCTCTGTTGGGATTAGTCAAAGACACTATTCTAGCTGGGGGATTCAAATTGCAACCAATTTCTAAGAGGGAAAAGGAGCGTGCTCAGCTTGACCTAGAGTTTGCGTTGGATCTTGTTTATCGCGCAACTGTGGGAAACGATTCGATGAATCGTATAAACTACAGTAAGTCAGCCTCTGCGCTAATCGCCGTTGTGTTGCTAATTAATGTTGAGTACTCCCGTAAGATTCTTCCCTCTGAGGTTTACGAATTTAAGGAAGTTCGATGGGGTTCTAGTAGGAGTGAAGCCCAATCGATACTAGCAAACAGTGATTTTATGTTGCTTGTCAACAACACGCATCCTTATTGGAAGTCCGTAATTAAAGCCTGGCTCCGGGGGCAACATTCATTTATTTCCTAGAATCTGCGGGGAGGGGCGTTTCAAAATTCCGAATCCACGTCCTGGTAGTTGCTTCTTATAAACTGGAGCGTCCTCCCTGCGCGGGACAGATGCTGCACTGCGGATGCGTTGGAGATTGCTATGTTGAGCATCAAGCGACTTCCACGCCGTAGGGGTGTACACGACCAACGTCTACGCGGAGGCCCAGCCCCAGCAGTTCGCCACCGAGCTGGGCGGTTTCCCGGTCCAGGTGCGGGCCGTTCCGGTGCAGTACGCCTGGGACTACGGGGACGGCAGCGCGCTCGGACCCACCGAGCTGAGCGGCGCCCCGCTGGAGGAGGGGGCGTGGGACGTGGAGACCGACACCAGCCACGTCTACGCCGAGACGGGCGACTACGCCGTCACCCTCACCACCTGGTTCTACGGCGAGTACTCCGTGGCGGGCGGGCCGTGGCTTCCCGTGGCCGGACTGAACGACGTCGTGAGCGCGCCCGTGCCGATCAGCGTCTGGCGCTCGACGGTGCGCAACTACGCCGACGACTGCCTGCAGAATCCGCAGGGCGCCGGCTGCTGACCCGCGCGGCGCCTGTTGGGGCGTCCGATCCACGTGGCACGATCGGTGCACAGCGGTTCCCGGCCCCGCCGACGAACGGGTGAACGGTCCCGGACGGACGTCCAGGACCGCGACGGCGACGCGGTGATGCCGAGCGTGGCGAGGTCCTCCGACCGGTGACCACCCCGGCAGCCCCGCACGGCACGAGGAGAGGGGCAGGACAGTGACGATCTCCGGGACGTGGGTGCTCCACTACAGCTGGGGCTGCACCGGCGAGCACGGGCGCACGAGCCTCGACTTCCGGGCGGACGGCACGTTCTCCGGCGGCGGCTTCTCCGGCTCCTGGCGGCAGCAGGACGGGATCCTGCTGCTCCGCTTCGCCGACGGCCCGGCCCAGTACGGCGGAACGGTCTCCGGCCACGTGGGCACGGGCGCGATGTCCACCTTCGACGGCTCCCTGAGCGGCTGCTGGTACCTGGTCGAGCGCGGCACCGCCGGCGGGACGGAACAGGCGGACAGCGGTGCCGGCCAGCCCGCCGACGTCGCCGGGCGGGGCGTGCCTCCCGGAGGGGCGGACTCCGGCGCGCTGGACGCCGCGGGAAACCGGATCTGATGCGGACACCTCGGGAGGAGAGCACCATGAACCACGCACACGGAACCTTCTGCGGTGTCATTCCGCCGTTCGTGCACGAGCACATGGCCGTGCACGGCGACGACCGGACCCGCAGGAACGCGCTCACCGCCCTGTCCGTGGACACGACCGTGCGGGCGGAACGGCTGATCGTCGACCTCACCACGGCGGGCGTCGCGGCGCAGGCGACAGCCCACAAGGAGCGCGCGGTCCACACGGCGGACAACACCGGCGCGCTGCCGGGCACCCTGGTGCGCTCCGAGGGCGACCCGTCCAACGGCGACCCCGCCGTCGACGAGGCGTACGACGGACTGGGGGCCACGTTCGACCTGCTCCAGGAGGTCTTCGGGCGCAACTCGCTCGACGACGCGGGCATGCCGCTGATCTCCACCGTGCACTACCAGGACAAGTACAACAACGCGGCCTGGGACGGCCGGCAGATGATCTTCGGGGACGGGGACGGCCAGTACTTCAACCGCTTCACCGCCGCGGTGGACGTCATCGGCCACGAGCTGGCCCACGGCGTCACCACGCACGAGTCCGACCTCCTGTACATGCACCAGTCCGGGGCGCTCAACGAGCACTTCTCCGACGTCGTCGGGGCCATGGTCAAGCAGTACGTGGCCGTTCCCCGGCAGACCGCGGAGGAGGCCGACTGGATCATCGGGGCCGAACTGCTCACGAGCGCCGTCAACGGTGTCGGCCTGCGCTCGATGAAGGCGCCCGGAACGGCCTTCGACGACCCCGTGCTGGGCAAGGACCCGCAGCCGGACCACATGTCCCGCTACGTGGAGACGCTCAGCGATAACGGCGGTGTGCACATCAACTCCGGCATCCCCAACCGGGCCTTCCACCTGGCGGCCACCGGGCTGGGCGGCTACACCTGGGAGAAGGGCGGCCGGATCTGGTACGCGGCGATGCGGGACCCCGAGCTGCGGCGCCTGCGCGGGACCGCGCAGTTCAAGGACTTCGCGCGGCTCACGCTCGAGCACGCCGCCGCACTGTACGGACCCGCGGAACGGGAAGTGGTGGAGGACGCCTGGGAGCAGGTGGGCGTCACCGCGGAGACCGTCCCGGTCGCGGAGCAGGTCGCGGACGTGTGGGTGCTGCACTACAGCTGGGGCTGCACGGACTCCTCCACGCGCGCGGTCCTGACGTTCCACCAGGACGGGTCGTTCAACGGCGACCTCGCGGGCAAGTGGCACCAGCAGGACGGCACGCTGCTGCTGAGCTTCGACGACGGGCCGGCCCAGTACGCGGGAACACTCGTCGGCGACGTCGCCACCGGTGCCATGTCCACGTTCGCGGGGGCGGACGGGTGCTGGCACCTGACCCGCCAGGGCGCCGCGGGTATAGTCGGGAACTGATCCCACCCGGGCGCGTCGGCATCCTTGTGCGGCGCCGGCCCGGGCCGCCCGCGTCCTAGGAGAGGACGGTGCCGACCATGGCGAGAGTGCGCTACCACGTCGAGGGAGGCCTCGCCTTCTTCCCCGGTCTGGCCGCGGAGCGGGTCTTCGAGACGGAGGCCCTGCCCGAGCCCCAGCGCGACGAGCTCCTCGACCTGTTCGAGACCGTCCGCACGCACCGGCTCTCGACGGCCGCCCCGACGGCCCCCGGCGGCGCGGCCGACCAGCAGACCTACGTCATCGAGGTCCAGGAGAGCTCCGACGTCCGGCGGCTCGTGGTGGACGAGTTCGACCAGGACCCGGCGGCGCGGGAGCTCGTGGCGCGGGTGCGCGAGTGCGCGGACCGCTGCGGGCCCGCAACGCCGTGAGCGAGGAGCGGCCGGGCCGCTGCTGGGGCGTCCCGGTTTCCCGGCACGCCGTTCCCGGGCACCACGGCCCCGTCATGCAGTAGAACGGGAGGCATGACTTCCCCGGACCTGCCCCCTGACCTCACGCACGGCCTCGGCGTCGAACGGGCGCGACCGATCGGCGGCGGCGACACCGCGGCCGCGTTCCGCCTCGAGACGGCCCGCGGGCCGCTGTTCGCGAAGACGATGGCGGACCCGCCCGCCGGGATGATGGCGGTGGAGGTCGCCGGGCTGCACGCCCTGCGGGAGCACGCACCGGAGTTCCTCGGGGTCCCGGAGGTCGTGCGCTGGACGGACGCCGGCATCGTCCTCGAGTGGGTCGAGGAGGCTCCCGGCCCGGGCCGCGGCGGGACCGAGCAGGAGTTCGGCCGGGGACTGGCGGCCCTGCACCGCGCGCAGGGAGAGGCCTTCGGCGCGCTCGTCCCGGAGCTGCCCGGACGGATCGGTTCCTTCGACGTGGACCTGTCCCCGACGCAGGACTGGGCGCAGTTCCTGCTCGACCGGCGGATCCGGCCGCTGATGCGGGACGCGGTCGGAGCCGGCCGGATCGATCCGGGTGCCGCCGACCTGCTCGAGGAGTTCGCACCGCGGGCCCGTGAGCTCGCCGGACCGGAGGAGCCGCCGACCCTCGTGCACGGAGACCTGTGGGCCGGCAACCGGCTCGTGGACGCCGAGGGGCGGAACTGGCTGATCGACCCGTCGGCGTACTGGGGGCACCGGGAGGTCGACATCGCGATGATGCTGCTCTTCGGCGGCTTCGGCGAGGAGTGCCTGGCCGCCTACGACGCGGAGCACCCGCTCGCCCCCGGCTGGGAGGAGCGGGTGCCGTGGTACCAGCTCCCGCCGCTGCTGGTGCACGCCGTGCGGTTCGGGGGCGGGTACGGGGACGCGACGACGAGGGCGCTGCTGCGGCTGCGGGGATGAGCCGCGGTGGCGCCGCCGCGGCCGCCCGTTTCAGGCCCTCTTCAGCACGCGGTGGTTGTCTGGGTCGTACGGGGGATCCCCGGGACACCAAGGGAGTGCTGGTGGTCGCCGGTCGCGGGCTGGAGGGTCGGCGAGCGGTGATCCGTCCCGGGGACCGGGTCCCGCGCGCGGTGCTGAGGAGCCCGCACGCGGGGCCCGGACCCGGTCCGCACGGCGTGGGTGAGCCCTCGCCCACCGCGGCCGGCCCCCGTAGAGTGCGAGTCCTGGTGCCGGGCCCGGCCGATCTCACCCGGGGCGGGGCACCCCGACCGGAGCACGACCCTCACGACCCAGGAGTGCACTGTGCCCATCAATGCCGCCGACTTCGCCCACGTCCGCCTCACGGTGACCGACATCGACCGCTCCCGCGCCTTCTACGACGCCGTCTTCGGCTTCGAGACCGCCTTCGAGGCCCCTCCGGCCGACGCCGACCAGCGGACGAAGGACCAGCTGTCCTTCCTGTTCGGCGGCGTCATCTACCGGTTCGGCGGGGGCCTGCTGGGGCTGCGCCCGGTGGCGCCCGGTGCGGACCGCCACGACGAGGACCGGGTGGGGCTCGACCACCTGTGCTTCGGCGTGGCGTCGAGGATCGACCTCGAGGACGCCGTCGTCGTGCTGGACGACCTGGGGGTCGCCCACGGCGGGATCAAGGACATCGGCGTGGGCCACATCCTGGAGTTCCGCGACCCGGACAACATCGCCCTGGAGCTTCTCGCCCCCGCCTGAGCGCGGCGGACCGAGGACGGGCCGCCGTCATCAGTCCTGGCCGAAGGAGGCCGCCCACTCGGCCACCCGGGCGCTGCTCTGCTCGTCGGAGAGGTCCTCGACCCGCGTCATGATCGACCAGCGGATGCCGAAGGGGTCGCGGATGCTGCCGTACCGGTCCCCGGAGACGAACGTGCTGACCGGTTCGCGCACCGTGGCGCCCGCCGCGACGGCGCGTGCCACCACGTCGTCGACGTCGGGGACGTAGAGGCCCAGCGAGTAGCACGCGTCGTCCCCGTCCGGCGGCGGGACGAGGTGGAAGGCCGGGTTCGCCTCGCCGAGCTGGAGGCGCCCGTTGCCGAGGTCGAGGGTCGCGTGCACCACGACCGGCGTCCCGTCCGGGCCGGGCATGTCGGTCCGGTCGACGAGGACGGCCCCGAGGACGCGGGTGCAGAAGTCGATCGCCGCGGCGGCGTCCACCACGGCGAGGAACGGGGTGAGGGACGTGAACCCGTGCGGGGTGCCGTCGGTGGTGTGCGTCCCGGTGACGCCGCGGACGCTGTGCTCTGTGCTCATGCCCCGAGCCTAGGGAGCGGGAGGGGCGCGGTCTTGAAGATTTCCGCCACGCCCGCCGGGGCGGTGGCTACGCTCGGGGCATGAGCGAGCCGCCCACCACGCGGGGCCACCTCACCCCGGGACCGCGGGCCACGGTGACGCGCCTCCCCGCGCCCGACGACGTCGCCCACCTCGTCCGGCAGCTGTGGGTGCCCGAGTGGGAGCTGCCGCCGGGGGAGCGGGTCGAGCAGCTGGTGCTGGGCTATCCGGCGAGCAACGTGGTGGTCGAGCCGGAGGGGGTGGCGCTGCACGGGCCCACGACCCGCGCCTCCACCCGGGTGCTGAGCGGGCGGGGCTGGGCGGTCGGCGCGCTGCTGCGCCCGGCGGGCGTGCTGCTGTTCACGGACTCCCCGGCCGGGCTGCTAGACGCGTCGGCGCCGCTCGAGGCGCCGGGCCTGCACCGCGCCGTGCTGGAGGCCATGGCGGGAGGTGCGCCGGGCCGGGACCCCGTTGCCCGGCGGGAACGGGCCGCGGCGCTGCTCGTGGACCATGTCCGGGCCCGGGCCCGGGCGGCGGCGGTGTCCGGCGACGCCGTGCGGGACGGCGTCCTGGCCAACCGCATGGTGGACCTCGTGGAGGCGGGCGCCGGGGCGCGCAGCCCGGAGGACCTGGCCCGGGAGCTGCACGTGTCCGTGCGCTCGCTGCAGCGGCTCGCGGCCCGGTTCGTGGGCATGCCGCCGCAGCTGCTGCTGCGCCGCCGTCGGCTCCAGGAGGCCGCCGAACGGATGCGCGCGGACCCGGCCGGGGACCTCGGCGCGCTCGCCGCGGAGCTGGGCTTCGCCGACCAGTCCCACCTCACCCGCGAGTTCCGGTCGGTCCTGGGCGCCACACCGCGCGGCTACGGCCGCTCGCGCGCAGGACAGGAGCAGCTGCCGGTCCCGCAAGGGGCCGTCACTCCCGCGACGCGGAGGCCGCGGGCAGGAATGTGAGGGATCAGACACCGGAGACGAAAATAACTGCGGCGGGAATCCCGTTGACACGGAAAGAACCAGTTCCCTGATGAAAGGTCTCCCCGTGCCGAAGTCCTCCCTGACCACCCCGCTCGATCTCGGTGTCCTGAAGCTGCCGAACCGCCTCGTCATGGCGCCGCTGACCCGGATGCGCTCCGGCCGTGACGGGGTTCCCGGCGAGCTCAACGTCGAGCACTACACCCAGCGCGCCTCGATGGGCCTCATCGTCACCGAGGGCACCTACCCCGACGTGGTCGGGCAGGGCTTCTCCTTCCAGCCCGGCATCCAGACCCCGGAGCAGGTGGCGGGCTGGCGGCGAGTGGCCGACAGCGTCCACGCCGCCGACGGACGGATCTTCATGCAGGTCATGCACGCCGGCCGGGTCTCCCACCCCGACCTCAACGGCGGCTCCCAGCCGGTCGCGCCGAGCGCTGTCGCGATCGAGGGCGAGATCCACACCTACCGCGGCAAGGCCGCCCTGCCCGTGCCCCACGCGCTGACCGCCGAGGAGCTGCCCGGCGTCGTCGAGACGTTCGTGCAGGGCGCCCGCAACGCGGTCGAGGCCGGGATGGACGGCGTGGAGATCCACGGCGCCAACGGCTACCTGCTGCACGAGTTCCTCGCCCCGGGCGCCAACCAGCGCACCGACGAGTACGGCGGCACCCCCGAGAACCGTGCGCGCTTCGTGATCGAGGTCGTGCAGGCCGTGACCGACGCGATCGGCGCGGAGAAGGTCGGCCTGCGGATCTCCCCGGAGCACAACATCCAGGACGCCTGGGAGCTGGAGCACGAGGACGTCGTGGCCACCTACACCGCCCTGGCGACCGGCCTCGCCGACCTGGGGCTCGCCTACCTCTCGGTCCTGCACCGGGAGCCGGAGGGCGAGCTGGTGCAGGGACTGCGCCGCGCCTTCGGGGGCGTCTTCCTCGCCAACAGCGGCTTCGGGACCCCCACCAGCCGCGAGGAGGGCGTGCGGCTGCTCGAGGAGGACGTGGCGGACGGCGTCGTCGTCGGCCGCCCCGCGATCGCCAACCCCGACCTGGCCCGGCGCTGGGCGGAGGGTCTCCCGGAGAACGTGCCGAACCCGCAGACCTTCTACTCCCAGGGCGCCGAGGGCTACACGGACTACCCGTTCGCGCAGGCCTGAGCCGGCCGCAGCCCCGCCCGGCTCCGGCCCCACCCGCAGCGCCGGGCGGGGCCGGGGCCGTACCGGTGCCGCCCCGGCCGGCGGACGCCTCCGCCGGCCGGGGCGCGCATCCGCTGCGGCCCCGGGCGCGCACCCCGGGTACCGTGTGCCCATGACGACCGCCCCCATCAGTGCCCTGCTCGGTTCCGCACTCCGCGTGCCGTTCGTCCTGCTCAAACAGTTCCGGCCGCAACGGCCCATCCACTCCGAGGGCGTCGGGCTCGAAGGCGTCCTGACCCGCACGGGCGGCGGGTCCAGCGGCATCCGCTGGATCGACGAGGCCGGTGACGACCCCGTGCGCGCCCGCTTCTCCCGCTCCGCCGGTCTCCCGCACGGGTGGCCCGACATCCTCGGTCTGGCCCTGCGCTGCCCGGTGCCGCCCTCCGGGCAGATCGACGGCCGCAGCGACGGCCGCGCCGACATCCTCCTCGCCACCGCCGGCAACGGGCGCCTCTCCCGCTTCGTGCCGACCCTGCACCGCCACGTGCCGGACGGTGCGTTCGCGTCCTTCATGCCCTACCGCGGCCTGGGCGGCCCGGTCCTGGTGGCCGCGCACCCCGAGCCCCGCGCGGAGCGGCTCCCCGCCCGCCCCGACCGCTTCCGGGCCTCCGTCGCCGCCGAGCCGTGGCGTCTCGGCCTCTACTGGGCCACCCCCCTGGGTCCGTGGCAGCGCTTCGGGGCCGTGGAGCTCGGCCCGGGTGCACCGTTCGGGGAGGACGAACGCTTCGACCCCCTGCTCAACGTCCCCGTGGGCGCCGAGAACTACGAGTGGACCTGCCACTTGCGGGAGCCGTCCTACAGCCTGGCCCGTGCCCCGCGGGACGAGCTGCGTCCGACGTAGACTCGTTCCATGGGACTGAGACTGAGCCCGGCACCCTCCACCACGGCCGCCCGCCGCCACGCCCTGGTGGAGTCACCCATCGGACCGCTGGCCCTCGTCGAGGAGGACGGAGCGCTGGCGGCGCTCTCCGTCGAGGGGGCCCGGGAGGGGCCCGTCCCCGACTCCTTCGGCCCGCGCGACGACGACGTGCTCCCGCACGTGCGGGAGCAGCTCGACGCGTACTTCGCCGGCCGCCTCCAGGAGTTCGACGCCGACGTGGTGCTGCACGGAACCCCGTTCCAGGTGCGCGTGTGGCACGCCCTGGCCCAGGTCCCGTACGGCACGACCGGCACCTACGGGCAGCTCGCCCGCACGATCGGCGCCCCGAAGGCGGCGCAGGCGGTGGGCGCGGCGAACGGCCGCAACCCCGTCAGCCTGCTCGTCCCGTGCCACCGGATCGTCGGCGCCAACGGCCGGCTCACCGGCTACGCCGGCGGGATGGCCCGCAAGGAGTACCTGCTGCGCCTCGAGGGCGCCCTGCTCTGACCCGTCCGGCCGACGCCCCAGGAGGACCCATGCCCCGCCTCGACGACCTCGCCGGCGCCAACCTGGAGCGGGCCCGCGCGTCCGGCAGCGGACACAGCGCGGAGCTCGTGGTCCACGACGGCGTCCTGCGGCAGACGGTCATGGCGCTGTGCGCCGGGCGGGAGCTCGCCGAGCACGTGGCCCCGCCGGCCGCGACGCTCCAGCTGCTGCGCGGCCGGGTCCGGGTGCTCAAGCGCGGCCAGCTCGCCGAGGAGCTCGCCGCCGGGGAGCTGCTGTCCCTCACCGACTCCCAGCACTCCGTGGAGGCCCTGGAGGACTCGGTGTTCCTGCTGACCACGGTCTCCCGGCCCTCGGACGGCTACCAACCCCGGGTCGCCTGATCCGGGGGTCCCTCAGAACGCGTACCGGACGTCGCAGTACGGCAGCCTGTGCTGCAGCAGGTCCAGGAACTGCTCCAGGTAGTGCTGCTTGTCCCGGAACCGGTAGCGCACGTTCAGGGCCCCGTTCTGCGACCGCTTCGCCTCCTGGAGGTCCGGGCGCCACAGCACCTCCTCGGCCCTGGGGTGCCACTGCGTGTTCACCTCGTGCAGCTGGGCGTTGTGGGTCAGGAAGATGACCTCCGCGGCGAGCTGCTCCTTGGCCGCGGCACCCAGCCCGGCGTCGAGCTGGTCGAAGAGCTCCGCCCAGTCCTCCAGCCACGTGTCCGTGACGATCACCGGGGAGAAGTTCACGTGCACCTCGTACCCGGCCGCCACGAAGTCGTCGATCGCGGCGATCCGTTCGGGCACGGGGGTCGTGCGGATGTCCGTGAGTTTTGCCAGTCGTTCCGGCATCAGCGAGAACCGCACCCGCGTCCGTCCCTGCGGGTCCCAGTCCAGCAGCTCCCGGTTGACGTACTTGGTGGCGAAGGAGGCCTTGGCCGTGGGATGGCGGCGGAACAGGTCCACGAGGTCGTGCACGTTGTCGCTGAACAGCGCGTCCGCGGAGCAGTCGCTGTTCTCCCCGAGGTCGTAGACCCAAGCGGCCGGGTCGCACTGGTTGGGCTCCGGCTTGGCGCCCTGGCGGCGGATGTGCCGGTCCAGGTAGCCGGTGATCTGCTCGATGTTGGCGAAGACCGTCACCGGGTTGCTGTAGCCCTTGCGCCGCGGCACGTAGCAGTAGGCGCAGGCCATGGCGCACCCGTTGGCCGTGGACGGCGCGATGAAGTCCGCGGACCGGCCGTTGGGCCGCGCCGCCAGTGACTTCTTGACGCCCAGGACCAGGGCCTCGCGCTTGATCCGCACCCACCGCCGCACGTTGGTCTCGTCCCCGTGCAGCTCCGGGATCTGCCAGTGGCTGGGGACCTCCACGAGCGTGGCCTCCGGCCACCGCTCGAGCACCTCCCGGCCGCGGGGCAGCTCGGCGGCCGCCGGCTCGTAGTAGATGCGGGTGATGTCGACCAGCGGCGGTTCGGGGGGCATGAGCTGATTCTAGGGACCCCCTCCGACAGTGGACTTACCACTCGGGGACGGACAGGATGGCACCATGACGGCCCGCGAGGCCGCTCCTGCCGCCCGGCCGGCGTCCTCGCGGGAGTGCCACCGGCGGAGGCGGAGGGCCCCGCACGTCGCCCCGTCCGCCGACCCGCACCGAACACGAGGGAGCAACCCCATGAAATCCGTATGGCTCGACACGTACGAGGTGCCGTCCACCGCGACGGACGAGTTCGTCCCCGGCGCCCGCTACGACACCGTCGTCGCCGGTGCCGGACTGACCGGGCTGACCACGGCGGTCCTGCTGGCCCGCGCGGGCCAGCGCGTCGCCGTGCTCGAGGCGCGCTCCGTGGGGGCCGTGACCACGGGCAACACCACGGCAAAACTGTCCCTGCTGCAGGGCGCCACGCTCTCCCAGATCCGCCGGCACCAGTCGGACGAGGTGCTCCGGGCCTACGTGGAGGGCAACCGGGAGGGCATGTCCTGGCTCGTGCGTCACCTGGAGGAGCGCGGCGTCCCCTTCCAGCGCCGCTCCGCCTACACCTACGCCACCACCTCCCGGGGCACCGCCCGGCTCCGCAAGGAGCTCGAGGCCGCCCGTGCGGTCGACCTGCACGTGAGCTGGACCGGCGACACCGGCCTGCCCTACGCGGTCGCCGGGGCGATCACGCTCCCGGACCAGGTGCAGTTCCACCCCATGGAGGTCCTCGGGTCCCTCGTCGCCGAGCTGCGGGAGCGCGGCGGCACGCTCGTGGAGGGCGTGCGGATCAACGGTGCAGGATTCCGCTCCCCGCTCACGGTGCAGACCTCGGCGGGGTCCGTCGAGGCCGACCGGCTGGTGCTGGCGACGGGCACTCCCGTGCTCGATCGGGGCGGCTACTTCGCCAAGCTCTCCCCGAACCGTTCGTACGCCCTGACCTACCGGGTCCCCGGTGCGCCGGAGTCGATCCCGGAGGGCATGTACATCAGCGCGGACAGCCCCACCCGCACGCTGCGCACCGTGCCGCTGGACGGCGAGGAGCTGCTGCTCGTGGGCGGCAACGACCACGTGGTGGGACGCTCCGCCTCGCCGCAGGCAGCCGTGGACGACCTCGAGGAGTGGACCCAGCGCCATTTCCCCGGCGCCGAGCGCACCCACGCGTGGGCCGCCCAGGACTACCAGTCGGTCAACCTCGTGCCGTTCATCGGGACCCTCCCCCGTGGCGGCGGCAACATCTATCTCGCCACCGGCTACAACAAGTGGGGGATGAGCAACGCCGTGGCCGCGGCGATCGCCCTCAGCGCCGAGATCCTCGGCGGCAGCGTGCCGTGGGCCGCCACCCTCGGACGGCGCGTGACCACGCCGTCGGACATCCTCACCTCCCTGCGCTTCAACGCGGGGGTGGGGGTCAACGCCCCCAAGGACTGGCTCAAGGCCGAGCTCCAGGAGCTGCCCGGCGAGGCCCCGGGCGAGGGGGAGGGAGTCGTCGGGCGCCGGAAGGGGCGGCCGGTCGCCGCGTCCACCGTCGACGGCCGCACGTGCCGGGTCTCGGGCGTGTGCACCCACCTCGGGGGAGTGCTGCGCTGGAACGACGCCGAGCGCTCCTGGGACTGCCCCCTGCACGGCTCCCGGTTCGCCGCCGACGGCGCCCTGCTCGAGGGCCCCGCGGTGAAGGACCTGCCCCGGGTCGACGGCTGATCCCTGGCACGACGACGGCCCCCACCGCGATCGGTGGGGGCCGTCGGTGCTCCCGGGGGACACGGCCTGCCGGGCGCCCCGGGGCAGGGGCTACTTCTTGGAGGAGCTCTCCTCGAGCTTCAGGGCGACGCCGATCGCGAAGAAGGTCGGGGTCCACTCGCCGACGAACAGGCCCCAGCGGTCGGCCTGCGGCTTGGACTTGCTCTTGCCGAGGCTGACCGTCCAGGACAGGACGGACAGGCCGATGGACGCGAAGCCGGCCGCATAGGCGTGCTCGCTGCGGACACCAAGGTTCTGGATCGTGCTGATCATGGAAGTACCTCTTTCCTGTGGTGGTCACCGTCGAGGGTGAGCTGGTCGAGCCGTGTTCGCCCAGTCTCACACGAAACGGGGAAATAGGAAAGCAGGCTGACGATAAAAGTGGACGATGTGTCCGCCGCTGCGCTGCCGCGCGTGGCCCCCGGATGTCTGCGGGTCGAGCGCCGGCCCGGTTCGCTCACGGCGCGGTGCGCCGGCGTGGATGTGGGCAGATCTGTGGTCGCCGGGAACCCCATTAACTGATGCAAAAATCTGTTTCCTCATGCAAACTGATCCATACCCGGCGCGCTGGTCACCAGCGTCGTCGGGAGGACGCGGAGCCGGTCGGGGGGCCGGTGGCGTCGACGGCCCGGACGCGAGGGAGTGCCCGGGCCGCGCCGAATGACTTCTGGGGGGAAACATGTTGCCATCCGTCGTGGGTGCTCTGCTGAGCGCCGTCGTCCTCGCGTACGTGCTGCCGGACGCGAACTACATGCGCCACAAGCGGTCCGTCGTCGGGGCCCGGGCGCTGCGCCGGGCCATCGTCGTCGTCTACACGGTGCTGCTGGCGCTGAACCTGTGGTGCGCCGCGGTCATGCCCGTGACGCTCGTCTGCGACGCGATCGCCGTCTCGACCCTGGTCGCCACGGGCACCTTCGGCTTCGTCCTCGCCGAACGGCGGATTCCCGCGACCACCGTGGTGCAGCGCCGCCGGGTGCTGGCGGTGGGAGCGCACCCGGACGATCTCGAACTCGCGTGCGGGGCCACCCTGGCCAAGCTGGTCGACACCGGCCACGAGGTCCGCGGCCTGGTCATGAGCTCCGGGGAGGTCGGCGGCAATCCCGGGCTGCGCCCGGCGGAGGCGCAGCGCGGCGCCTCGTTCCTCGGGCTCTCGGCCCTGCGGGTGCATCACTTCCCGGACACGAGGCTGGAGACTGTGAGCAACGAGATGGTGCGGGCGATCGAGGACGCGATCAAGGAGTTCGAGCCCGACGTGATCTTCACGCACTCGGCCCACGACCAGCACCAGGACCACTACGCGGTGCACCAGGCCACCCTGCGTGCGGCGAGGGCCCACCACTCGATCCTGTGCTTCGAGTCGCCGTCGGTGACCCGCGACTTCGACCCGTCCGTGTTCGTGAACATCGACGGCTACGTGGACGTCAAGGTCGAGGCCGTGCTCGCCCACCGGGACCAGACGGGCAAGCCCTACATGACCCCGGGGCGGGTCCGGGGCATGGCCGCCTTCCGCGGCGCCCAGGCCAAGAACACGAACGCCGAGGCCTTCGAGCCCGTGCGCCTGCTCGGCTCCGCCATCGGCGACCTCTGAGCGGCGACCTCTGAGCGGCGACCTCTGAGCGGCGACCTCTGAGCGGAGGCTTCCGGGCGAGGAGCCCGGGGCCGGCGCTCAGACCGGCCCGGGGCTGCCCGCGGGGTAGTCGAGCAGCGGCACGCGGTCGTCCTCGAAGGCGGCCAGGACCTCGTCGACGATCCGCCAGCCCTGCTCCGCGGCGTCCCCGCGCACGCTGAAGGTGTGGTCGCCCTCGAGGATCCCGCGCAGCACGCTGCCGTAGGCGGTCAGGCCCGGCCGGGCCATCCCGGACGAGAGCGTCACCCGCGTCATGCCGCGGGAGTCGAAGGGGCCGCCCACGTTGAGCTCCAGGGACAGCTGCTCCTCCTCGAGGCCCATGCGCAGCACGGCCGGGGCGACGTCGCCCGAGCGCGGCAGCTGCTCGTAGTCGTGCGGCGGGCGGCGGAACGTGATCGCGATCTCCTGGCGCGGGTTGCCCACGGCCTTGCCCGAGCGCAGGATGACCGGCACGCCGTTCCAGCGCCACGTGTCGACCTCCAGGACCACCTGCGCGAACGTCTCCGTCCCGTGCTGCGGGTCCACCCCCTCCTCGGCCGTGTAGTCGGGCAGCTCGCGGCCGCCCACGGTGCCCGCGGTGTACCGGCCGCGGACCGCGGCCCGCGCGGGGTCGCCCTGCCAGGGCTTCGCCGCCCGCAGCACGTGGCTGGTCAGCGTGGGGATCTCCACCTGGTCGAAGGAGGACGGCGGCTCCATCATGACCAGGGCCATGACCTGCAGCAGGTGGGACTGGATCATGTCCCGCAGTGCCCCCGTGGAGTCGTAGAACCCCGCGCGTCCCTCCAGGCCGAGGGTCTCGTCGAAGACGATCTCGACGGACTCCACGTGCTCGCGGGTCATCAGCGGCTCCAGCAGCCGGTTGGCGAAGCGCAGCCCCACGAAGTTGAGCACCGCCGGCATGCCCAGGAAGTGGTCCACCCGGAAGGTCCGCTCCTCGGGCACGAGCCGGGCCACGAGCCGGTTCAGCTCCCGGGCGGTCTCCAGGTCCGAGCCGATCGGCTTCTCGAGCGCCAGCACCAGGTCGTCCGGCAGGTCCATCCCGGCCATCACCTCGCACGCCCGGGCGGTGACCGCCGGGGGCAGGGCGAAGTACAGGCAGACGGGACCCGCCACGCCCCCGAGCAGGCGCTCGAGGTCCCCGGCGTCCGTGACGTCGCCCGGGACGTAGCGGGCGGTCTCCCGCGTGTGCGCGGCGGCGGGCCCGGAGGCGCCGACGGAGTCGAAGGCCTCCGCCACGACCCCCTCCCACCCGTCCGCGGGCTCGCGCGAGGAGCCGACGACGTCGATCCGCAGCTCCGGCTCCGAGCTCAGCAGCGTGCCCAGGCCCGGCAGGAGCAGGCGGGAGGTGAGGTCGCCGGTGGCGCCGAGAATGATCAGGGTCCTGATGCTCTTCATGTCAGCACGGTACCCCGGTCCGCGCGGGTTCTGCCCCCGTCCCGGCGGCCCCGGCGCAGGGCACCGGTCCGGCTGGTTGAATGGGCGCATGAGCGACGAACCCGCGCGGCACCCGTCCACGCCCCTGGAGGACTACGCCCTCCTCTCCGACCTGCACACCGGCCCGCTGGTGTCCCGCGAGGGCAGCATCGACTGGCTGTGCTTCCCCCGCTTCGACTCCCCGTCGGTCTTCGCCGCCCTGCTGGGCGGCCCCGAGGACGGGCGCTGGCGGCTCTGCGCCGTCGACGGCGAGGTCGTCTCCCGCCGCTACCTGCCGCGCACGTTCGTGCTCGAGACCACGTGGCGCACCCCCACCGGCACCGCCGTGGTCACCGACTTCCTGCCCCCGGGAGGGTCTGAGGACTACCCGGACCAGGCGGACCTCGTGCGGCGGGTCGAGTGCACCTCGGGGACGGTCGAGGTGGAGCACGACCTGCGGATCCGCTTCGACTACAACCGCACCCTGCCCTGGACCCGGCGCGTCGAGGTGGACGGGGACGGCACCTGCGGGCTGCTCTCGATCGCCGGCCCCGCCGCCCTGCTGCTCACCGGGCCCATGCTCCATCCCCAGGAGGCCCCGCACGAGGATCCGGCGCAGGACGCCGGGCCGGACCAGCCCGGCCGCCCCGACGACGACGCGGGAGCCGTCTCCGACCGGCTGGGCGGGTGCTTCGGGCTCTCCTCCGGGGAGTCCCTGGACTGGGTGCTGACCTGGCACGAGTCCCACCACGAGCTGCCCGAGCCGGTGGACCCCGCCCGGGCCCTGGACCATGCCGTCTCGTTCTGGACCGAGTGGTCCTCGCACGTGAGCACGCACCGGCGCCACGAGCAGGCCGTGCTGCGCTCCCTGCTCGTCCTGCGGGCGCTGACCCACCGCGGCACCGGCGGGATCGTGGCCGCCCCCACCACGTCCCTGCCGGAGGAGTTCGGGGGCACCCGCAACTGGGACTACCGGTACACGTGGCTGCGGGACGCGGCGCTGACCATCGAGGTGATGGTCGCCCACGACTTCACGGACGGCGCGCTGCACTGGCGCAACTGGCTCCTGCGCGCCGTGGCCGGGGACCCCGACCAGGTGCAGATCATGTACGGGCTGGCGGGGGAGCGGTGGCTGCCGGAGTCCGAGCTCGGCCACCTCGCCGGCTACGAGGGCTCCACCCCGGTGCGGGTCGGCAACGGGGCCGTGGGCCAGTACCAGGCCGACGTCGTGGGGGAGGTCATGCTCGCCCTGGCCGCCCTGCGCGACGCCGGGATCGAGGAGGACGAGTTCTCCTGGGGGCTGCAGAAGAACCTGCTGCGCTTCTGCGAGCACAACTACGACCGCCCCGGGCACGGCATCTGGGAGATGCGCGGGAAACCGGCCCTCTTCGTGCACGGGCGGGCCATGATGTGGGCCGCCTTCGACCAGGGGATCCGGGCCGTGGAGGAGCACGGGCTCACCGGTCCGGTGGAGCGGTGGCGGAGACTGCGGGACCGGCTGTGCGCCGAGATCATGGAGCACGGCTTCGACGAGCAGCTGAACACGTTCACCCAGACCTACGACAACACCGAGGTGGACGCCTCCCTGCTGCAGCTGCCGCACACGGGGTTCGTGGCCTACGACGACCCGCGGATGCTCGGCACCGTGGCCCGGATCGAGCGGGACCTGCGCGGCGCGCACGGGCTGGTGCACCGCTACCGGACCGCCTCGGGGCTCGACGGGCTCGAGGGGGACGAGTACCCGTTCCTGATCTGCACGTTCTGGCTCGTGGAGCAGTACGCCCGCAGCGGCCGGGTGGACGACGCCGGGGAGCTGCTGGAGCAGCTGACCGGCTACGCCAACGACCTCGGTCTCTACGCCGAGGAGTTCGACCCGGACAGCGGGCGCCTGGCGGGGAACTTCCCCCAGGCGTTCAGCCACCTGGGCTTCATCCGGGCCGTGGACGCCGTGGTGCGGGCGCGGGCCGGCGAGAGCTTCGAGGACCGGCTGGAGCTCTAGACGGCAGGTGGTGACCGACCGCTCCGTCCCGATGGGGTGGATGATGGGTGCATGTCGCAGATCGACCAGACCGGGGCCCCACCACCCATCGGCACCGGTGAGCGTGCCCCGTCCATGATGGACGTGGCGAAGATGGCCGGTGTCTCCCACCAGACCGTCTCCCGCGTGCTCAACGGACACCCGAGCGTCCGCCCGGCCACCCGGCAGCGGGTCCACACGGCGATCGACGCGCTGGGGTACCGGCGCAACGCCGTGGCGCGCGCCCTGGTGCGGAAGCGCACGGACACGATCGGAGTGATCGCCACGGGGTCGTCCCTGCACGGTCCGCTGAGCACCCTGGTCGGCATCGAGGAGGCCGCGCGGGAGCACGACTACTTCGTCACCGTCGCGACGCTGCGGGACTACGGGGTCGACTCGCTGAACCGGGTGCTGGAGCACTTCCTGGGCCACGGTGTCGACGGGATCGTCGTCATCGTCCCGCACGACACCGTCGCCCACGTCCTCGACCACTTCCGCGCTCCTGTGCCCATCGTGATGATCACCTCCCGGGAGGAGGGGCGGGGGCGTCCCAGCTCTCCGTCGCTCTCCCGCGCCCACGTCGACCAGTACGGGGGCGCCCGAGCGGTCACCGCACACCTGCTGGACCTCGGGCACCAGGACGTCCTGCACGTCTCCGGACCGCAGGACTGGTTCGACGCCCGGATCCGCGTCCGAGGGTGGCGTGACGAGATGCAGGAGCGCGGGCTCGACAGCACTCGTCTGGCGATCGGTGACTGGCACGCCTCGAGCGGGTACGCCATCGGCCTGGACACGGCCGACCGGATCCGCGCCGGACACGGGCCGACCGCCGTGTTCGCGGCGAACGACGAGATGGCCCTGGGGATGCTCCGCGCCTTCTGGGAACGGGGCGTGGGCGTTCCCTCCGAGATCTCGGTGGCCGGTTTCGACGACGTCGCCGGCGCCGGGTACTTCACCCCGCCGCTGACGACCGTCCGGCAGCCCTTCGACGACCTCGGCCGTGCCTGCCTGCAGCGGCTGCTGGACATGATCCGTCCTGCGGACTCCGAGCCCCGGGACACGGGGACCGTCCGGATCCAGCCGTCACTGTCCATCAGGGCCAGCACCGCGGCCCCTCGGTGAGGACGGCGACCGGCCGCACGGCCGGCGCCGGATCCGTCAGGGGCGGCTCACTCCTCCTGGGGGTCGATCACGGTCTTGAGACCCTCACGGGCGACCGCTGCCCCGAAGGCGTCGTGGGCCTGTTCCAACGGGTAGGTGCTCGAGACGAGACCGCGCACGTCGATGCGCCCGGAGGAGACCAGTTCGATCGTCCGGTCGTACATCTCCTTCATGCGGCGCACGAGCACGAGGGTGAGCCCCTTGCGCCGGGCCAGTCCGGCGGGGAAGCAGCTGCGGTCGTCGTCGGGGATCCCGACCAGCATCACCCGTGCTCCGGGCCGTGCGGCCAGCAGGGCGGTCCGGATGGTCCCGTCGTGGCCGCAGACCTCGAAGGAGACCTCGCATCCCAGGCCGGCGAGCTGTTTCCACGTCGCGGGGTCCTGGGCCTCCTCGGGGGTGAGCACGGTGTCGGCTCCACAGCTTCGTGCGGCGGCGCGGCGGTGGGCGAGGGCCTCCACTGCGATCACGCGCCCGGCCCCGCAGGCCAGGGCGAGCTGGACGAGCAGCAGCCCGATGGGGCCGCAGCCGATCACCGCCACCGTGGCGCCGGCCCGGGCGTGGGAGAGGTCCCAGGCGTGCAGGGCGACCCCGAGGGGTTCCAGGAGCGCTCCGTCGGCGGCGGTCATTCCTTCGGGCAGCGGGTGCAGGAGGTCGGTGGGCCAGGCCATGAACTGGCGCAGCCCGCCGTCGAGATGTCCGTGCCCGGCGAACTGCACCGTGGGGCACAGGTTGCGGTGGCCTTCCAGGCACATGGCGCAGCCGCCGCAGGGGATCGCCGGGTCCACGGCCACGAGGCGGCCCTCGAAGGGCCCGGTGAGGGCGGTGCCGGCGAATTCGTGACCGGGCACCAAGGGGTGGTCGATGACCGCGTCGCCGATCCCGCCCTGGTCGAACCAGTGCAGATCGGATCCGCACAGGCCCACGGCCTCCACGCGCACCAGTGATTCCCCGGGGCCGGGGACCGGGACCGGCTCCTGGCCGATGCGGATGTCCTCGGCTGCGTGCAAGCGGGCAACGCGCACGGGCGCCCTCCTCGGGTCCGGCCGCCGGACCCTCGGGGAACCTCGGCGGAGCGTGATGTTAGCGCTCACACAAACATATGAGCATGTCATAAGTGTGTCAAGGATCACCTCTCCGGGGAACTCGGGTGCTGCACCGGTGATCCCTGTCGACGTCCCTGTCCTCCGGGCCGGGCACCGCACGGTCTCCGTGGTCCTCGGTCGGGCGACCCCGGCGGCCGCGAGTACGGCTACCTCGCCCGGTGGCCCGTGCTCGCGGACACCGCGCCCTGCTCCTGGCGCCGCACCGCGTGCGGCGCGGTCCCGGGCGCCGGAGCGCGCCCCCGGGCGAGTGCCGTGGCCACCACCACCAGCACGGCGGCGAGGGCCGCCGCACCGGCCAGGATCAGGGCGCGCGGTTCGTCCAGGCCCCGGCCGACCGCGATCCAGGACAGTCCCCAGGCCGAGGCGGCGGCCACGGCCCAGCGCCCGCCGACCCGCCGCTGGATCCATGCGAGCACCGCGGCGAGCGCGAGCACGACGGCCACGCCGATCCACTCGGCGCCCCGTCCCTCCTGACGGGCGCCCGAGGCCACGAGCGCCGCCGCGACGTTGGCCGCCGTCGCGACGGCGACCCAGCCCAGGTACAGGCCGAACGTGCCGTCCACCACGAGCTGGTCGAGCCGGCCGCCGGGGCCCGGCAGCTCCGCCAGGCGCTGCACGAGCAGGCCCAGCACGAGGACCAGGGCGACGATCACGCCGACGCTGAGCCAGATCCAGCCCTGCTGCGTGACCAGCAGCCAGCCCGCGTTGAGGAGCATGGAGGCGGCCGCGAGCCAGCCGGTGGCGCGTGCCCGGGCGGCGGCGGCGCGCGAGGGCAGCCACTGCCAGACGGTGTAGGCGAACAGGCCCAGGTAGATCACCGACCAGATGGAGAACGCGGTGCCCGCGGGGGCCAGCAGGGTGGCGTCCGCGGCGAGGCTTCCGCCCGAGGACTCCGGGACCCGGGTGCCGAACACACCGACGCCCACCAGGGTGCCCAGTACGCACGCGATCTCGCTGACCGTGACCACGACCTGGCGGACCCGGTCCGCGGCGACCGGCCGGGGGTCCCCGGCGGGGGTGGGGGAGGGGGTCACGGATGGGCCTTTCTCGAGGGGTGCGGGGCCGGGGGCGTCACGGGTCGGAGTGGACCGCCCGGCGCTCCTCGCGCAGCTGCGCGATGCGGAGCCGGAGGTAGGTGTTGAGCAGGTACAGGGTCCAGAGCAGGAACAGCGCCGCTGCGATCAGGACCGTCCAGGAGAGGATCCCGACCAGGAGGAACAGCATGCCCTCCCCGCTGACCATACCGATCATGGCGGCCTCCAGGGCTCGAGTGCTGGTGGCCCCATGGTACGCCCGCCGCCCGGGCCGGTCCCCTAGAGTGACCGGATGGACTCTCCCCAGAACCCCCGGCCCGTCGTGGGCCTGCTCGGGGCCACCGGCGTCGCCGGGCGCGTGGCCCTGGCCCACCTCGTGGCGCGGGCGCCCGAGGCCGGAGCGGACGTCGTCGTCGGCGCCCGTGACCCGCAGCGCGTGCGCGACCTGTGCGCCGGGCGCGGGATCCCGGTGCCCGAGGTCGTGCACGCCGACGTCACGGACCCGGACTCCCTGCGCGCGTTCGTGCGGCGGCTCGACGTGCTGGTGGACCTCGCCGGCCCCTACACCCGGCTGGCCCCGCCGGTGCTGGCCGCGTGCGTCGCCGAGGGCACCCACTACCTCGACCTGGCGGGGGAGTCCCCGCTCGCCCACCGCACCGACCGCCACCTGCACGGGCCCGCCCGGGCCGCCGGGGTCGCCCTCGTGCACGCGGCGGGCTTCGAAGCGCTGCCCGCCGACGTCCTCGTCGACGCCGCCCGCCGGCACGCCGCCGCCCGCGGCGAGACCCTGCGCAGCGCGGACCTCGTGACCTCGGTGCGGACCCCGCCGGGGACCGGGTTCTCGGACTCGGTCTCCGGCGGATCCGTGCAGAGCCTCGTCGAGGTCCTGCGGGACCGGGAGCCCGCCCTGGTGGGCGACGTCGCGGCGCGGCTGCCGGATCCCGTCCCGGGCAGCGGGACCGCCGCGGACCCGGATGCCGTGCGCCGCGCCGGGCGCCTGCGCCTGCGCGCCCGGACCGCCGGCGGCCAGGTGGTCGCCGCCATGAGCCCGCTCGCGGCGATCAACCCCCCGGTGGTCCACCGCAGCCAGGCCCTCAGCCCCGTGCCGGGGGCCGCGGCGCACCCGCTCGCGTTCCGGGAGGCCATGGCGATGGGCCGCTCCGGAGGCCCCCGGGGCGTCCTGCGGTTCGCGGCCGCCGAGGGGGTCGCGGCGTTCCAGGCGCTCGTCGGGGTCGCCACCCGCCTCCCGCACCCGGTGCGCGCCCGGCTCGCCGGCGTCCTGGCGCGGGTCCTGCCCCAGGCGGGGACCGGTCCGGACGGGGACCTGCTCACCGGCTGGTCGTGGACCACGCGCGGCACGTTCACCACCCGGGAGGGTTCGGCGTTCCACGGCACTCTCGAGGCGCAGGGCAATCCCGGCTACGGCACCACCGCGTGGCTGATCACGGAGCTCGCCCTGCGGATGGCCGTGCGCGGCGTCCCGGACGCGGCCCTGGGCTCGTCCACGCCGGCCCTCGCCCTGGACGGCGACCTCGCCGCGCTGCTGCCGGCCCGGGTGCACATCACGGTCGGCTGAGCACGGCCGGTCGAGCACAGGGCGGACCCCGGCCCTCGGACGAGAACCGGGGTCCGCCAGGACGCACCGCAGGGCGCGGGCCCCTACGGCTTGAGCACCACCTTGATGCACCCGTCCTGCTTCTTCTGGAACTTCTCGTACATCTCCGGCGCCTCGTCCAGGGAGGCCGTGTGGGTCTTCAGGTCCAGGACGCCGAGCGGGTCGGAGGGGTCGTCCACCAGCGGGAGCAGGTCGTCGATCCACCTCTTCACGTTGCACTGGCCCATCCGGAACTGGAGCTGCTTGTCGAACATCGTGAGCAGCGGCAGAGGGCTCTTCGTGCCGCCGTACACGCCGCTGAGCGAGATCGTGCCACCGCGGCGGACGGCCTCGATCGCGGTGTAGACGGCGTCGAGCCGGTCGGTGCCGACGGTCTGCATCGCCTTGCGGGCCAGCGGGGAGGGCAGCAGGCCGACGGCCTGGTGGGCCAGGCCCGCCACCGGCGAGCCGTGGGCCTCCATCCCGACCGCGTCCACCACGGAGTCCGGTCCGCGCCCGTCCGTGAGGTCCTTCAGCTGCTCGGCCACGTCGCCGGAGGAGTCCAGCGTCTCGATGCCGTGGCGCTCGGCCATGGCCCGGCGCTCGGCGACCGGGTCCACCGCGATCACGCGGTAGCCGAGGTGCCGGCCGATCCGGGCCGACATCTGGCCGATCGGGCCCAGGCCCAGCACGGTCAGCGAGCCGCCCTCCGGGACCGCTGCGTACTGCACGGCCTGCCACGCGGTGGGCACCACGTCGGAGAGGTAGAGGTAGCGCTCGTCCTCACCGGTGTCGGGGACCTTGATGGGTCCGTAGTCGGCGTGCGGCACCCGCAGGTACTCCGCCTGACCGCCCGGCACGGAGCCGTACATGCGCGAGTAGCCGTAGATGGCGCACCCGCTGTTGTACTCCCGGACCTGGGTGGTCTCGCACTGGGACTGCAGGCCCTGCCGGCACATGAAGCAGTGCCCGCAGGAGATGTTGAAGGGGACGACCACGCGGTCGCCGGGCTTGATGTTCGTGACGGCCGAGCCGACCTCCTCCACGATGCCCATGGGCTCGTGGCCGACGACGTCCCCCGGGTCCATGAACGGTCCGAGCACCTCGTAGAGGTGCAGGTCCGAGCCGCAGATGCCGGACGAGGTGATCCGCACGATCGCGTCCGTGGGCTCCTGGATCCTGGGGTCCGGAACCTCCTCCACGCTCACCGAGCGCTTTCCCTGCCATGTCAAAGCCTTCATCGATCCTCCTTCTCAGGGCCGGGCGCCCGCCGGTGCCGGCGAGAACGTCAGCCTGCTGATCTGTTCGGTCGGGTCGATCCTACCCGCGGGTCTCCTCCGGAGGCCAGGCCGGGGGCTGCCCGGAGGTGTCGGCGCCCCGCAGGAAGTAGGCGCCCACCGAGCCGGCCAGGGTCGCGAACACGCCCACCGAGTACGCCGCCAGGACGACCTCGAGCACGCGGGGGAAGCCCCCCTCGGCGCTGAGCTCCCGGCCCGTGATCGTGGACATCGCGGCGTCGGAGAGCGCCGGGCCGTAGTCCGGGTACGCGCCCAGGACGTAGAGCAGCTGGCTCGAGACGAGGATGACGACGCCCGTCAGCGCCGCGAGCCAGCCGATCCGGCTGGACAGCAGCCGTCCGGCGGAGCGCGAGCCGCGGACCCCGGCCGAGAGCACGCTCCCAGCCCGGGCCAGGCGGGTGAGCCGGATGAGACGGACCGCCTGCAGCGCGCGGAAGAACCGCAGGAAGGGCAGCAGGAGGAAGAGCACCTGCCACCAGTTGCGCTTCCAGAACGCCGCGGAGAACCGGGCGATGTACGCGCGCAGCAGGAACTCGCCCACGAACACGGCCCAGAACAGCCACCCCACCACGTTGAGGAAGGCCAGCAGGCCGGGGTCCTCCGCGAGCAGCTGGCCCAGCACCACGAACAGGAAGAGCACCCCCAGGACGCCCATCGGCCGGTCGAGCCGGCGCGCGAGCTCCTCCGCGATGCTCAGCTGGTCGGCCTCCTCGACCTGCCGCCGGGCGTCGTCGTCGCTCGCCGCCATTGCCGGTCCTTCCTCCGCGTGTCCCGGACGCGGTCCGCGCCCCCGCCCCACGGTAGGCGACGCGGGCGCGTGCGCGGGCGTCGCCGGCTGAGCGGGGACCGAGCCGCCGAGCCCCGGAACGCACCGGCACGTGGTGGCGGTGCGGAGCGCTCAGTACAGTCGGGCGCATGACGGACCGTCGCGCGTTCCTCGGGACCGCCGTGCTGCTCGGGCCGGCGGCGCTGCTCGCGGGCTGCGGGGAGCAGGGGTGGCGGCCGGACCTCGGCGGGGCCGGTGGCGGGACCGACCGGGCGGCGCTCTCGGCCCGTCCGGGCGGTGCGCCGACCGCGGCGCCGCCCGGCCCCGGCGAGCACGCCCTCGGCGTGGAGGACGAGCGCGACTCGCTCCTGTACGTGCCGGCCTCGGCGGGCACCGGCCGTGCCGTGCCCCTCCTCGTGTCCCTGCACGGTGCCGGAGGCGGCGCGCGCGGCGGGCTGGACCTGCTCCGCGCGGTGGCCGACGAGCACGGGGTCGCGGTCCTCGCCCCGGCCTCCCGCGGCTCCACGTGGGACGCGGTCGGCGGCCGGTACGGCGCGGATGTCGACGTCGTCGACCGCTCGCTGCGGCGCACGTCCGAGCTGCTGCGGGTGGACCCGGAGCGGATCGTCGTGGCGGGGTTCTCCGACGGCGCCTCCTACGCGCTCGGCCTGGGACTGGCCAACGGCGAGCTGTTCGGCGACGTGGTGGCGTTCTCCCCCGGCTTCGTCCCGCCCGCCCGGCGGACGGGACGGCCGCGGGTCTTCGTCTCCCACGGGGCCGCGGACGAGGTCCTGCCGATCGAGCGCACGAGCCGGCGCATCGTGCACGAGCTCGAGGAGGACGGCTACGACGTCACGTTCGTCGAGTTCGAGGGCGGCCACGCCGTCCCGCCGGAGATCGTGCGGCGGGCCGTGGAGTGGCTGCGCCTCGGCACCCCGCCCACCGGCTGAGCAGGGCTCAGGAGATGCCGTTCTCCTGCAGCCACATCTCCAGCAGCCCCAGCTGCCACAGCACGTTGGAGCGCAGGGGCGTGTGGTGCTTGTTGGGCTGCTCGAACAGGGTCTCCACGACGTCCGAGTTGTAGAGTCCGCGCCGCACCGCGGCCGGGTCCGTCAGCGCGGCCTCGACCCGGGCCAGCGTGCCGCCCTCCAGGGTGCGGATCGCCGGGACGGGGAAGTAGCCCTTCTTCCGGTCGATCACCTCGTCGGGGACGACGCCCCGCGCCGCGCGCTTCAGGACGCCCTTGCCGCCGTCGGCGAGCTTGAGCTCCGGCGGGAGGGTCCCGGCGTACTCGACCAGCTCGTGGTCCAGGAAGGGCACCCGCGCCTCGAGGCCCCACGCCATGGTCATGTTGTCCACCCGCTTCACCGGGTCGTCCACGAGCATCACGGTGGAGTCGGTGCGCAGCGCGGCGTCGACGGCCGTCTCGGCGCCGGGACGGCCGAAGTGGCGCTCGATGAACGCCGTCGGGGCGTCGTGGCTCGCCATCCACTCGGGCGAGAGGACCTTGGCCAGGCGCGACCACGGCCGGTCGAAGAACGCCTCGGCGTAGGTCTCCGAGGCGTCGTCCCGCTGGACCTCCGCCAGCGGCGGATACCAGTGGTAGCCGCCCAGCACCTCGTCGGCGCCCTGGCCGGACTGGACCACCTTGACCGACTTGGAGACCTCCTCGCTGAGCAGGTAGAACGCCACGCAGTCGTGGCTGATCATCGGCTCGCTCATCGCGGCCACGGTCCGGTCGATCGCCGGGACCAGGCGGGCGTCGTCGATCGCGATCTGGTGGTGCTCCGTGCCGAAGCGGCGGGCCACCAGCGACGAGTAGTCGAACTCGTCCCCGGACTCCGCGCCCCGGGACTCGAAGCCGATGCTGAACGTCTGCAGGTCCTCCTGGCCGCCCTCGGCCAGGAGGGCGACGACGAGGCTGGAGTCGATCCCGCCGGAGAGCAGCACGCCCACGGGCACGTCCGCCACCATGCGCCGCTGCACCGCGGTGCGCAGCTTCTCGACGAGCCCGTCCTGCCAGTCCTGCTCGGACCAGCCGGAGCGGTCCTCGTCGCGGGTGAACTGCGGGTTCCAGTACTCGTGGTCGGAGGCCGACCCGTCCGGCTCGACCGTGCGCACGGTGGCCGGCGGCAGCTTCCGGACGCCCTTGAGGACGGTGCGCGGGGCCGGGACCACCGAGTGGAAGGTCAGGTAGTAGGACAGGGCGGTGCGGTCGATCGACGTGTCGACGTCCCCGGCCGCGAGCAGCGCCTGCACCGTGGACGCGAACCGCAGCCGCGCTCCCGTGTGGTCGAGGTAGAGCGGCTTGATGCCCAGCCGGTCGCGGGCCAGGACCGTGCGCCCGCTCGTGTGCTCGGTGATCGCGAAGGCGAACATGCCGTGGAAGCGGTTGACGCACTCCCGGCCCCAGTGGTGGTAGGCCTTCAGCGCCACCTCGGTGTCCGACGTGGAGAAGAACTCGTAGTCCATGCCGCGCAGCTCCTCGCGCAGCTGTCGGTAGTTGTAGATCATGCCGTTGAACACGATCGACAGGCCCAGACGGGAGTCGACCATCGGCTGGCCGCCCGAGGAGCTGAGGTCGACGATCTTCAGCCGGCAGTGGCCCAGGGCCACCGGCCCCTGGGCCCAGGCCCCCGATCCGTCGGGGCCGCGGCCGGCCTGGGCGCAGGTCATGCGGTGGATCGTGCCCGGGTCGGCGGCGGCACCGTCGAAGCGGACCTCACCGGCGAGGCCGCACATCAGCGCTCACCTCCGTTCCGGGTTCGGGAACCGGTCGGGTGGGAGGAACCGTGACGGGAGAACATCCACCAATTCTAGGCGCTCGCCGTGTCCGGGGGCCGGTCGGGAGCCTCAGGCGGCCGCCTCGAGCTCCAGCAGCGCGGACTTGGCGGCCGGTCCGCCGATGTAGCCGCCCAGGCCGCCGTCGCTGCGCAGCACCCGGTGGCACGGGACGACCACGGGCAGCGGGTTGGTGGCGCAGGCCGAGCCCACCGCCCGCACGGCCCGGGGGCTGCCCACCGACCGTGCCACCTCGCCGTAGGACTGCGTGCTGCCGTAGCCGATCCCGGGCAGGTGCTCCTGGACCCGGCGGCGGAAGCCGTGCGAGAGCGAGCGGTCCAGGGGGAGGTCGAAGCGGGTGCGGGTCCCGGCGAAGTACTCCCGGAGCTGCTGCGCCGCCGGCTCCAGCCGGTCGGGGGCGTGCAGCATCCGCGGGCCGAGCCGGCCGGCCAGTTCTGCCAGGACCTCCTCGTGGTCCTCCCGGGCGTACGCCACCCGGACCAGGCCCCGCTCCGTGGCGGCCAGCAGCAGGGGTCCCACCGGGGTGTCGAGCACGGTGTAGGCGACGTCGAGGACCCCGGCCTCCGCCGCGGCGGCCTCCAGCCGGCGGTGCAGGCGCTGCAGCGTGCCGGCCGGGACGGGAGCGGAGGGCAGCAGGGTCTCCGGCCGCGCGGTCTTCGAGTTCGTGCTCATCGGTCCTCTCCTTCGAGGTCGGTCGTCGTCAGGGTCCTGCGCAGGGTGCTCAGGCCGTCGGCGGAGGCCCGGCGGGCGGCCTCCGGGGTGCCGCCCAGCAGCTCGGCGATCTGCCGGTAGGGCAGCCCGCCCAGGTAGCGGTAGGCCACGACGTGGCGCTGCCGGGGCGGCAGGGCGGCCACCGCCGCCCACACGGGGTGGTCGTGCTCGGGGGCCGCGTCCCGGTGCGGGGGCGGCTCCGGCAGGACGGCCACGGGCACCGCCGCCCGGGCCCGCGCCCGGACGACGTCCACCGCCTTGCGGTGGGCGATCGTGACCAGCCACGCCTGCACGTTGGCCGTGTCCGGGAGGTCCGGATAGGCGCGCATCGCCGCCACGAACGTCTCCGACCACGCGTCCTCGGCGTCCGCGGGGGTGCTCAGCACCGCCCGGCAGACCCGCCACACGACCGCGCCGTGCTGGGCCACCAGCGTCTCGAAAGGCTGTTTCGTCTTCATCACCCCGTAGACGTCCGGGCGGGCCGGAACGTGAGATCGGGCCGGATTCCCGTTCCGGCCGGTGCTGCTGTCCGGTGCGGCCGGGATGCGCGCTGCCGCCCGGTCGGGATCCGGCGTCTCCGGTCCACGGACCGGGGCCTAGGCGTGAGCCGGATCCTGCCCCGTGGTGGAGGCCCGGGCGACCAGCTCCGGCTGGGCCACGATCTGGCGTGGTGTGAACCCGGGGCCGCTGGAGGCCTCGGCCAGGAGCAGCTCCATGGCGGTCCGCCCGAGCTGGGTCGCGTTCTGCCGGACGGAGCTGAGCGGAACGGCCGCCGAGGCCGCGAAGTCGATGTCGTCGTAGCCGACGAGGGCGACGTCCTCCGGGATCCGGAGGGACCCGCGGAAGAGCAGTCCCTGCATGATGCCCAGCGCGAGCAGGTCGTTCGCGGCGAAGACCCCGTCGGGCCGTCGTTCCACCGGCAGCCGGAGCAGCGCATCGGCGATCTCGCGCCCCGCCGCCGTGGTCATGGCGTGCGTCTCGTGCACGTCCGGTCCCGGCAGGCCGGCCTCGCGCAGTGCCGCCCGGGCCCCGTCCAGGCGGTCCCGCACCTGGCGGAGGCTGGTCGGCCCCCCGGCGAAGGCGATCCTGCGGCGGCCGAGGGACACCAGGTGGGCCGCGGCCAGGCGCCCGCCCTCGACGTCGTCGACGGACACCGACGAGAAGTCCTCCCGGTAGGTCTGCCGGTCCACCAGCACCGTGGGGATCCCCCGGGCACGCAGCCTGGTCAGCCGCGCCGAGACGTCGCCGACGGGCGAGAGCAGCACGCCCCGCACCCGCTGCTCCTCGAAGAGGTCCAGGTAGTCCGCCTCCCGCCGGGGGTCCTCCCCGCTGTTGCCGACCAGCACGCTGATGTTCTGCGCGGAGGCGTGGTCCTCGGCGCCTCTGGCCAGCTCGGTGAAGAAGGGGTTGGAGGCGTTGAGGACGACCAGGCCCACGCTGCGGCTCAGCCCGGCCCGCAGCTGGCTGGCCGCGGCGTTGCGCACGAAGCCCAGCTTCTCGATCGCGCTGTTCACCCGCTCGCGGGTGGCCGCCGACACCCGCTCCGGGTGGTTGAGCACGTTGGACACGGTGCCGATCGAGACACCGGCCAGCTGCGCGACGTCCTTGACGCCGACGTTCATCACGGTGTCCTCCTCCTCCTCCGCACGGACAGGCTCCTCACGGTACTCCTGCTCATTGAAACGGATCAACAGAAGTGGGGACTTCTCCGTTCAACTGTTGACGCGGTTTTTGAGGGGTGCTTATGATCTGGCTCACAGGCTGATTGAAACGATTCATTCGGCCGACGACCGAGCCCTCTTCGCAAAGGTGCACACCATGGACGTTGCAGCCCACCCGGAGAGCCTCCCCGTGCTGTCGCTGCGGGGAGCGCTGAAGACCTTCGGACCGGTCGTCGCCCTCGCGGACGGCACCGTCGAGCTCCGGGCCGGCGAGATCCACGCGCTGTGCGGGGAGAACGGTGCCGGGAAGTCCACGCTGGTCAAGATCCTGGCCGGGGTGCACGCCCCGGACGCCGGCGAGTTCTCGGTGGCCGGAGAGCCGGTGTCCTTCCGGAGCGTGTCCGACAGCAAGGCGGCCGGCATCTCGGTGATCTACCAGGAGCCCACGCTGTTCCCCGACCTGTCGGTGGCCGAGAACATCTACATCGGCCGGCAGCCCCGGAACCGGCTCGGCCTCGTGGACCACGCGCGGATGCGCCGGGACGCGGCGGGGCTGTTCGACCGCCTCGGGGTGGAGCTGGATCCGGCCCGCACGGCCGAGGGGCTGTCCATCGCGGACCAGCAGATCATCGAGATCGCCAAGGCGATCTCCCTGGACGCCCGGGTGCTGGTGATGGACGAGCCCACGGCAGCGCTCTCGGGCCGCGAGGTGGACCGCCTGTTCACCGTGGCCCGTGCCCTGCGGGAGGGCGGGGCTGCGATCCTGTTCATCTCCCACCGGTTCGACGAGGTCTTCGCGCTCTCCGACCGGATCACCGTCATGCGCGACGGCCGCTACATCGCCACGCACCGCACCGCGGAGACCACCGTGGAGGACATCGTGCGGGACATGGTCGGGCGCGACATCGACGCCCTGTTCCCCAAGTTCGAGGCCGAGATCGGCGAGCCCGTGCTCACGGTCAGGAACCTGGAGCGCCGGGGGGTGTTCGCGGACATCGGCTTCGAGGTCCGCGCCGGGGAGATCGTGGCCCTGGCCGGGCTGGTGGGGTCCGGGCGGACCGAGGTCGCCCGGGCGGTGTTCGGCATCGACGCCTACGACGCCGGCACCGTCGAGGTCGCGGGCCGGCCGCTGAAGGCCGGGAACCCGAAGGCGGCCATCGGCGCCGGCATCGGCTTCGTGCCGGAGGACCGCCGCAAGCAGGGACTCGTCATGGACCTCTCGGTCGGGCGCAACGCGACCCTGACCCTGCGCGAGAAGTTCACCCGCCTGGGTCTGATCGACGGGCGGGCCGAGTCCGACGCCGCCCGGGAGTGGACCCGGAAGCTGCAGGTGAAGACCTCCTCCCTGCACCAGCCGGTCTCCACGCTGTCGGGCGGCAACCAGCAGAAGGTGGTGCTGGCCAAGTGGCTGGCCACCGGGCCGAAGCTGCTGATCATCGACGAGCCCACCCGCGGGATCGACGTGGGGACCAAGAGCGAGGTCCACCGCCTGATCTCCGAGCTGGCCACGCAGGGCCTGGCCATCCTGATGATCTCCTCCGAGCTCCCCGAGGTGCTGGGCATGGCGGACCGCGTGCTGGTCATGCACGAGGGCCGCATCACCGCCACGCTCGACCGGGCCGAGGCCACGCCCGAGACCGTCATGCACGCCGCCACCGGAGCCACGGAGGACCACCGATGAGCACGCCCCTGGACCAGAGACCGGCCACCGCTCCTGCACCACGGGCCGCGCACGGCGAGGGCAACCGGTTCTCCCGGCTGCTGAAGCAGCGGGAGCTGCCGGTGATCGTGGCCCTGGTGGCGCTGGTCGCCTACACCAGTGCCAACAACCCGGCGTTCCTCTCGCCGCAGGGCACGAAGGACCTGCTGCTCAACGCCACGATCATCGTGATCCTCGCCGCAGGGCAGGCCATGGTGATCATCACCCGCAACGTCGACCTCTCGGTGGGCTCCGTGCTCGGCCTGGTCGCCTTCGGCACCGGCACCGTCTTCTCGATCGCCCCCGAGGTGCCCATTCCCCTGGTCTTCCTCGGCGGGATGCTCTTCGGGGCTCTGCTGGGTGCCGTCAACGGCGCCCTGGTCACCTTCGCCAAGGTCCCGGCCCTGGTGATCACCCTGGGAACGCTCTACATCTTCCGCGGCCTCAACAACGCCTGGGCGGGCGGCACCCAGTACTTCGCCGGCGACCGCCCCGCCGAGTTCGGTGCCCTGTCCGTGGACACCGTCCTGGGCATTCCCGTCATCACGGTCCTCGCCCTGGTGGTGGTCGTCGCCGTCGCGGTCTTCATGGGCGGCACCCGCCCCGGGCGCGATCTCTACGCCATCGGCTCCGATCCGGACGCCGCCCGGCTCTTCGGCATCCCCGTGGCCAGGCGCACCCTCACGGTGTTCATCGCCAACGGTGCCCTGGCCGGGCTCGCCGGCGTCCTCTACACGAGCCGCTTCAACGCCGTCGGCGCGACCACCGGTGCCGGCCTGGAACTGGACGTGGTGGCCGCCGCCGTGGTGGGCGGTGTGGCCATCTTCGGCGGCAGCGGCACGATCCTCGGAGCCGCCATCGGCGCGGTGCTGCTCAACACCATCACCTCCTCCCTGACCGCCCTGCAGGTGGACAAGTTCTGGCAGCAGGCCATCGTCGGCGTCCTCATCCTCGCCGCCATCCTCATCGACCGCCTGGCCGGCCTGCGCCGGGCCAAGCACCTTCGCGAGAAGGAGGGACGTCATGTCTGAGACCGTCACCGCCGTCACCACCGCCGACACCTCGAAGCCCCTGCCCGACGACTCCGTGACCGGACCCCGCTGGTGGGCCGGGCGCGACGCCGTCATGATCTACCTGCTCGTGGCCTTCCTCGTCTTCGCCGCGATCGCCGTCCCCCGCTTCGCCACCCCCGTCACCGTCGGGTTCCTCCTGCTCGACGTCGTGGCGGTCCTGCTCATCGCCATGCCGATGACGCTGATCATCATCACCGGGGAGATCGACCTCTCCGTGGCCTCCATCGCCGGGATGGCCAGTGCCGTCCTGGGCGTGCTGTGGGCCGGGGGCATGGGCATCTGGGCGGCGGTCGCCGTCGCCGTCCTCTGCGGGCTGGCCGCCGGGGCCCTCAACGGGGTGCTGATCGCCTACCTCGGCCTGCCCTCCCTGGCCGTGACCATCGGCACCCTGGCCCTGTTCCGGGGCCTGGCCCTGGTCATCATCGGCGACAACGCCGTGGCCGACTTCCCCGTCGAGATCACCGCCCTGGCCTCCGCCCGCCTGGGGGTCACGGGCATCCCGCTCGTCATGTTCCCCGTGGCCCTGCTCGTGGTGCTCACCGGGCTGGTGCTCCACAGGACCGCCTTCGGTCGCGGGCTCTACGCCATGGGCTACAGCAAGGACGCCGCCCGGTTCGTCGGCATCGACGTCAACCGGTCCAAGTTCCTGCTCTACCTCACCAGCGGCCTCGTCTCCGCCGCCGCGGGGATCTTCTGGACCTTCCGCTACACCTCCGCGCGCTCCGACAACGCCTCCGGACTGGAGCTGACGGTCATCGCCGCGGTCCTGCTCGGCGGGGTCTCCATCTTCGGCGGCAAGGGCACCGTGCCCGGCGTCGTGGCCGGCGTGCTGCTCATCGGTGCGCTCAACTACGCCCTGCGCCTGGACCGGGTCTCCGACGTCGTCCTCGTCACGGTCACCGGCCTGCTGCTCATCGCCTCGGTCGTCGCCCCCAGCATCGGCGCGGCCGTCGGGAAGTGGCGGCACACCCGCAGGCTCCGGAGAGACCGGGCCCTCCCGTCCCCTGCCTGACCACCGTTCTCATCCACTCACCGTCGGCCGGGACCGTCCCGGCAAGGAAGGAACTACCCATGTTCTCCACCCGATCCCGCGCCCGGCGCGTCACCGGTCTGACGGCTCTGGCGATGGCCGGCACCCTGACCCTGTCCGCCTGCGGCGGCTCCACCGAGGCAGGAGGTGAGGGCGGCGGCGAGGCCGTCACCGACGCGGCCATCACCTTCATCCCCAAGCAGCTCAACAACCCCTACACCGACGTCGTGCTCGGCGGAGGCCAGGAGGCCGCCGAGACCGCCGGCTTCGCCGAGGCCAACGTCGTCGGCCCCCTGGAGGCCTCGGCCTCCAGCCAGGTCACCTTCATCAACGCCGAGACCCAGGCGGGCACGGACGCCATCGCCATCGCCGCCAACGACCCCGACGCCGTCTGCGGGGCCCTCGGGGAGGCGCGCTCGGCCGGCGCCAAGATCGTCGCCTTCGACTCCGACACGAACCCCGACTGCCGCGACCTGTTCGTCAACCAGGTCAACTCCAAGGACGTCGCCCTGATCCAGCTGGAGATGATCTCCGAGCAGATCGGCGGCGAGGGCAAGATCGCCATCCTCTCGGCCACCGCCAACGCCACCAACCAGAACGAGTGGATCAGGTTCATGGAGGAGGAGCTGGCCTCCAACCCCGAGTACGAGAACATCGAGCTGGTCGCCAAGGTCTACGGCGACGACGACGACAACAAGTCCTTCCAGGAGGCCCAGGGCCTCCTCCAGGCCCACCCGGACCTGGCGGGCATCGTTTCCCCGACCACCGTCGGCATCGCCGCGACGGCCCGCTACCTCTCGACCTCGGAGCACAAGGGCGAGGTCGCCCTGACCGGGCTCGGCCTGCCGAACGAGATGCGCTCCTTCGTCGAGGACGGCACCGTCACCGAGTTCGCGCTCTGGGACCCGGCCCAGCTGGGCGAGGTCGCCGCCCACGCCGCCAAGGCCCTGGTGGACGGCACCATCACCGGTGAGGCCGGCGAGACCTTCACCGCCGGCGAGCTGGGGGAGCGCACGATCGAGGACGGCGGCATCGTCGTCGTCGGTCCGCCGACCGAGTTCAACGCCGACAACATCGGCGACTACGACTTCTAGTCGCCGCAGTCCCGGTGCAGGGAGCCGCTCCCTGCACCGGGAGGCCAGCGGTCCGCCGCCGCGTCCCTCCCCGGCAGCGGGCACCGCCACCTGATCCTCCGTTCCCCCCGCCGCCCCGAGACCCCGAGGAACCCCGCCATGACCCGTCGTCCCCCCGACCCACGGCTCCACCCGACCGCCGCGTCCTCGCCGCCCCCCGGGAACGGTGGGACGGAGATCGCCCACCCCGGTGCCCCGGGCCCGACGGACGCAGGGCAGGGGACGACGACGGAACGTGTCTGCTTCCGGCTCCAGGTCAAGCAGCAGCATCTGGCCGAGTACACCCGCCGCCACGCCGCGGTCTGGCCGGACATGCTCCGTGCCCTGAAGGACACCGGCTGGCACAACTACTCGCTCTTCCTGGGCGAGGACGGCCTGCTGATCGGCTACCTCGAGACCGAGGACCTGGCGGCCGCCCTGGCCGGCATGGCCGCCACCGAGGTCAACGCCCGGTGGCAGGCCGAGATGGCCCCGTTCTTCGAGGACCTCGACCTCCCGCCCGACCAGGGCTTCCTCCGTCTGGCCGAGGTGTTCCACCTCGAGGACCAGCTCATCGCCCTGTCCGCCGACGAGGCCGGCACCGACCACCCGCACACAGGAGAGAACTCATGACCGACACACTTCCCGCCTCCGTCCAGGACCGGCTGGCCTCCCAGGCCATCGAGGTGCCCTCGTGGGCCTACGGCAACTCGGGCACCCGGTTCAAGGTCTTCGGCACGCCGGGCACGCCGCGCACGCCCGAGGAGAAGATCGCCGACGCCGCCGTGGTGCACCGCCTGACCGGCCTGGCGCCGAAGGTGGCGCTGCACATCCCGTGGGACCGGGTCGACGACTTCGGCGCCCTCCGCCGCCACGCCGAGGACCTCGGCGTGGCCATCGGGACGATCAACTCCAACACCTTCCAGGACGACATCTACAAGTTCGGCTCGCTCACCCACGTGGACCCGTCCGTGCGCCGCACGGCGATCGAGCACCACCTGGAGTGCATCGAGGTCATGGACGCCACCGGTTCGAAGGACCTGAAGATCTGGCTGGCCGACGGCACCAACTATCCCGGCCAGGGTGACATCCGGGGTCGCCAGGACCGCCTCGCCGAGTCGCTGCAGGCGATCTACGACCGGCTCGGCGAGGACCACCGCATGGTGCTGGAGTACAAGTTCTTCGAGCCGGCGTTCTACCACACGGACGTCCCGGACTGGGGCACCAGCTACGTGCACTGCGCCGCGCTCGGGCCCAAGGCCACCGTCTGCCTCGACACCGGACACCACGCACCGGGAACCAACATCGAGTTCATCGTCGCCCAGCTGCTGCGGCTCGGGAAGCTGGGCTCCTTCGACTTCAACTCCCGGTTCTACGCGGACGACGACCTCATCGTCGGCGCGGCGGACCCGTTCCAGCTCTTCCGGATCATGGTCGAGGTGGTCCGCGGGGGAGGACTCGACCCGGAGACCGGCGTGGTGTTCATGCTCGACCAGTGCCACAACGTCGAGGAGAAGATCCCCGGCCAGATCCGCTCCGTCCTCAACGTCCAGGAGATGACCGCCCGCGCGCTGCTGCTCGACCGGGCGGCCCTGACCGCCGCCCAGGACGCCGGGGACGTGCTCGGGGCCCACCAGATCCTGATGGACGCCTTCTACACCGACGTCCGGCCCGCGCTGGCCGCCTGGCGGGAGTCCCGCGGGCTGCCGGCCGACCCGATGGCCGCCTACGCGGCCTCCGGCTACCAGGACTCCATCGCCGCCGACCGCGTCGGCGGCGCCCCGGCCGGCTGGGGCGCCTGAGCCGCCTGCCGCACCACGTCCCGACGCACATCCACCGAACACGAGGAACTCCACCATGACCCATTCCGTTGTCGACACCACGCACTCCGTCGTCGAAGCCCTGATCGAACGCTCCAACCGGCTGGGCGCCGACCCCAAGAACACCAACTACGCCGGCGGGAACACCTCCGCCCAGGGCACCGCCACGGACCCGGTCACCGGCGAGGACGTCGAGCTGCTGTGGGTCAAGGGCTCCGGCGGGGACCTCGGCACGCTCACCGAGCAGGGCCTGGCCACGCTGCGCCTGGACCGCCTGCGGGCCCTGGTGGAGGTCTACCCCGGCGTCGAGCGCGAGGACGAGATGGTCGCCGCGTTCGACTACTGCCTGCACGGCAAGGGCGGGGCCGCCCCGTCCATCGACACGGCCATGCACGGGCTGGTCGACGCCGCCCACGTGGACCACCTGCACCCGGACTCCGGGATCGCGGTCGCCACCGCCGCCGACGGGGAGCGGCTGACCGCCGAGATCTTCGGGGACAAGGTCGTGTGGGTGCCCTGGCGCCGTCCCGGCTTCCAGCTGGGCCTGGACATCGCGGCCGTCAAGGAGGCCAACCCCGAGGCGATCGGCTGCATCCTGGGCGGCCACGGGATCACCGCCTGGGGCGATACCAGCGAGGAGGCCGAACAGAACTCGCTGTGGATCATCCGTACCGCCGAGGCCTACATCGACCGGCACTCCTCGGGCGAGCCCTTCGGTCCGGTCCTGGACGGCTACGGGGCCCTGCCCGAGGGGGAGCGCCGGGCGAAGGCCGCGGCCCTGGCCCCGGTGGTCCGCGGGCTCGCCTCGCACGACCGCCCGCAGGTGGGCCATTTCACCGACGACGCCCGCGTGCTGGAGTTCCTGGCCGCCGCCGAGCACCCCCGCCTGGCCGCCCTGGGGACCTCCTGCCCGGACCACTTCCTGCGCACCAAGGTCAAGCCCCTGGTCCTCGACCTGCCGGCCGGCGCCCCGGTGGAGGAGTGCGTGGCCCGGCTGAAGGAGCTGCACGAGGCCTACCGCGCCGACTACCAGGCCTACTACGACCGCCACGCGGGCCCGGACTCACCGGCCATCCGCGGCGCGGACCCGGCCATCGTGCTCGTGCCCGGCGTCGGGATGTTCTCCTTCGGCAAGGACAAGCAGACCGCCCGGGTGGCCGGCGAGTTCTACCTCAACGCAATCAACGTGATGCGCGGGGCGGAGGGCATCTCCTCCTACGCGCCCATCGACGAGGCCGAGAAGTTCCGCATCGAGTACTGGGCGCTGGAGGAGGCCAAGCTGGCCCGCATGCCGAAGCCCAAGCCGCTGGCCACCCGCATCGCCCTGGTCACCGGGGCCGCCTCGGGCATCGGCAAGGCCATCGCCACCCGCCTGGCCGCCGAGGGCGCCTGCGTGGTGATCGCCGACCTCGACCTCGAGAAGGCCCGCGCGGCCGCCGCCGAGCTCGGCGGCCCGGACGTGGCCGTGGGCGTGGCCGTCAACGTCGCCGACGAGGCCGCCGTGCAGGCGGCCGTCGACGAGACGGTGCTGGCCTTCGGCGGGCTGGACCTGGTGGTCAACAACGCCGGACTGTCCCTGTCCAAGCCGCTGCTGGAGACCACCGAGGCCGACTGGGACCTGCAGCACGACGTCATGGCCAAGGGCTCCTTCCTGGTGTCCAAGAACGCCGCCCGGGTGCTCATCGCCCAGGAGCTCGGCGGGGACATCGTCTACATCTCCTCGAAGAACTCGGTCTTCGCCGGGCCCAACAACATCGCCTACTCGGCCACCAAGGCCGACCAGGCCCACCAGGTGCGCCTGCTGGCCGCCGAGCTGGGCGAGCACCAGATCCGCGTCAACGGGATCAACCCCGACGGGGTGGTCCGCGGGTCGGGCATCTTCGCCGGGGGCTGGGGCGCCAAGCGCGCGGCCGTCTACGGGGTGCCCGAGGAGGAGCTCGGCGCGTACTACGCCCAGCGCACCCTGCTCAAGCGCGAGGTGCTGCCCGAGAACGTCGCCAACGCGGTCTTCGCTCTGACCGCCGGGGACCTCTCGCACACCACCGGTCTGCACGTGCCCGTCGACGCCGGCGTGGCCGCCGCCTTCCTGCGCTGATGCCCGGTCCGCGGCGGAGGAGACGACCATGACGAGAACAGTGGCGGCGGTGGACCTCGGAGCGACCAGCGGACGGGTCGTCCTGGGGGCCGTCGACGACGGGCGGCTGCGCCTGCGCCATGTCGCCCGCTTCCCCAACCAGCCGGTGCGCCTGCACGAGGGGCACGGGGCCGGACTGCACTGGAACATCACCGAGCTGCACCGGTGCCTGACCGCCGGGCTGGCCCAGGCCCTGCGGGATGAGGACGACGTCGCCTCGATCGGGATCGACTCCTGGGCGGTCGACTACGCCCTGCTGCGGGACGGCCGGATGCTCGGGGTGCCCTACCACTACCGGGACGAGCGCACCGCCGCCGGCGTGGAGGCCGTGCACGGGCAGGTGCCCCCGGAGGAGCTGTACGCCCGCAACGGGCTGCAACACCTGCCCTTCAACACGGTCTTCCAGCTGGCGGCCGACCGCGCCCGCGGCGACCTGGACGTCGCCGACCGGATGCTCCTGGTCCCGGACCTGATCGCCTACTGGCTCACCGGGCAGCAGGTCGCCGAGGCGACCAACGCCTCCACCACCGGGCTGCTCGACGCCCGGACCCGGCAGTGGGACACCCGGCTGATGCACCGGCTCGGCCACGCCCGGGACCTCTTCGCCCCCGTCGTCGCCCCGGGGAGCACGATCGGCGAGCTGCTGCCCCGGGTCGCCGTCGAGCTCGGGGCGGGGCCGGGACTGGCGGTCACCGCGGTGGGCTCCCACGACACCGCCTCCGCCGTGGTCGCGGTGCCCGCGACCGACGGGGAGTCGGCGTTCATCTCCTCCGGCACGTGGTCGCTGGTCGGGATCGAGCTGGACTCCCCGGTCCTGACCGCGCAGAGCCGTGCCGCCAACTTCACCAACGAGGGCGGCGTGGACGGGCGGGTGCGGTACCTGAAGAACGTCTCGGGGCTGTGGCTGCTGTCCGAGTCGATGCGCACCTGGGACGGGCCCGGGAGCACTGACGCCCAGCGCACCGGCGACCTCGCGGCACTGCTCGCCGAGGCCGCCGCGGTCACCCGGCCGGTGCCCGTCTTCGACGCCACCGACGACCGGTTCACCGCCCCCGGGGACATGCCCGCGCGCATCACCGCCTGGTGCGAGGAGCGCGGTCTGGAGCCCCCGCGCACCCGCGCCGAGGTCGTGCGCTCGATCCTGGAGTCGCTGGCGGCCGCCTACGCCACCACGGTGGAGCAGGCCGAGGAGCTGTCCGGGCGCACCATCCGCACCGTGCACATCGTCGGCGGGGGATCGCAGAACGCCCTGCTGTGCCAGCTCACCGCCGACCGGACCGGCCGTCCCGTCCTCGCCGGTCCGGTGGAGGCCACCGCCGTCGGCAACGTCCTGGTGCAGGCCCGCGCGGCGGGCCTGGTGACGGGGAGCCTGGAGGCGCTGCGCAGCATCGTCGCCGCCACGTTCGAACCCGTCCGCTACCAGCCGCGGACCGTTCCGGCCGCCGCGCGCTGAACGGAACGGCCGGGCAGCCACGGGCCCTCGGCACGCCGAGGAGGACCGCTGCCGGCCCGGTGACGTCCGGGCCGCCACGACGAGTGCCGCCCCGCCCCGGGGATCCCGGGGCGGGGCGGCACTCTGGTGCAGGGGTGGTGGGGCTACACGTCCCGGCGGGACCGGTTCACGATCTTGGACCGCACCGTGAGCGCCAGCACGATGAACAGCAGGCCGTAGAGCACCAGCGGGATGGGGCCGGACACGAACACCGAGTAGTCGCCGTTGGAGGACAGCAGGGCGTCGCGCATGCTGGTCTCGGCCAGCGGGCCCAGCACCATGCCGATCATCAGCGGGGCCAGGGGCACGCCGTGGCGGCGCATCACGAAACCGATCAGCGCGATACCCAGCAGCAGCAGCAGGTCGAAGACCGCCCCGGAGGTCGCGTAGACGCCGAGCCCGCAGAACACCGTGATCCCGGCGTAGAGGTAGGGCTTGGGGATCAGCAGCAGCTTCGCCCACAGCTGGGCGAAGGGCAGGTTGATGATCAGCAGCACGACCATCGCGATGAAGAAGCTGGCCAGCAGCGCCCAGACGAGCTCGGGGGCGCGGTCGAACAGCAGCGGGCCCGGCTGAAGGCCGTACTGCTGGAAGGCGGCGAGCATGATCGCCGCGGTGGCGGAGACCGGCAGGCCCAGGGCCAGCAGCGCGCCCATCGCGGTGCCGGTGGTGGCGTTGCCGGCGGCCTCGGGAGCGGCCAGGCCGCGGATCGCGCCCTTGCCGAAGGTCGGGTTCTTCCGGCGGCGGTCGATGCGCCGCTCCACGTCGTAGGAGATGAACGTGGGGATCTCGGCGCCGCCGGCGGGGATGACGCCGAAGGGCAGGCCGATCGCGGTGCCGCGGGCCCAGGCCGGAGCGGCCTCCTTGAGCTCGGCGCGGGACAGGAACGGGCGTCCCGCGGCGGAGATCTGCATGGCGGCGGGGTCGCGGCGGATCCGGGAGGCGACGAAGAACACCTCGCCCAGGGCCAGGATGGCCACGGTGACGGTGACCAGGGAGATGCCGTCGAACATCTGCGGGACCCCGAAGCTGAAGCGCTCGGTGCCGGAGATCGAGTCGATGCCCACGGTGGCGAAGCCCAGGCCCAGGACCAGGGCCGCCAGGCCCTTGACCGCCGAGTCGGAGACCACCGAGGAGGTGGCGATGAAGGCGAAGACGGCGAGGGCGAAGAACTCGGCCGGGCCGAAGTTCGCGGAGAAGTCCGCCAGCGCCGGGGCGAGGAAGACGACGACGCAGGCCGCGATCATGCCGCCGATGAAGGCGCCGATCGCCGCGGTGGCCAGCGCCTGCGGGGCCCGGCCGTCCTTGGCCATCTTGTGGCCCTCGAAGGTGGAGGCGATCGCGGAGGCCTGTCCCGGGGTGTTCATCAGGATGGCCATGGTCGAGTCGCCGAACATGCCGCCGAAGTACACACCGGCGAACATGATGAAGGCGGCCGTGGGGTCCAGGGCGAAGGTCATGGGCAGCAGCAGGGCCACGGCCATGGAGGAGCCCAGGCCCGGGAGCACGCCCACGGCGGTGCCCAGGAGGCAGCCGATGAGGACCCACAGCAGGTTCATGGGGGTCAGCGCGCCGGCGAAGCCGCCGGCGAGCAGTTCGAGTGTCTCCATGTCAGAAACCGCCTCCCAGGATGCCGGACGGGAGGTTCAAACCCAGGCCGGCGGAGAATGCCAGGTAGATCGCGCTGGACAGGACCAGGGCGAGCGAGATGTCGAACAGGGCACGGCGGCTGCCGAAGCCGCGGGCCACGGCCCAGAACAGCAGGGCGGCGGCGAGGATCCAGCCCAGGACCTCGATGGTCAGGGCGAAGACCAGGAACCCGGCCACGGACCAGATGACCGCGGACCAGTCCGAGTGCGTCCGGTACGTGCGCTCCGAGAGCTCCTCGGGATGCTCGGGGGAGCGCAGGTAGTGGAGCACGAGCAGGACGGCCAGGGCGTAGCCGGCCACCATGAGGATGCCGGGGAAGAACTTCGGGCCCGGGAAGTCGGTGCCCTCGGGCACCTCCATGGTGAGGATGCCGAGCAGCAGGTAGGTGCTGAAGGCCGTCAGCAGCAGCGGCACGACCAGCCCGCTGCGGCCGTCCCACCAGGACTTCCGTCCGGCCGGTGCGGCGGCGGGGCCGCCGGGGGGATCGCCCTGGCCGTGGCCTGCGATCCCGGGGGTCGTCGTCGATGTGCTCACAGGTCCAACTCCTCGATGAGGGCCTCGATCTCGGCCCGGTCTTCCTCGATGAACTGCTCGAACTCCGGGCCGGTCAGGTAGACGTCCTGCCACTGGTTGCGCTCGAGGGCCTCCCGCCACTCCGGGGTCTCCACGGTCTCGGCGATGATGGCCTGCAGCTCGGCGTACTCCTCGTCGGTGATGCCGGGAGGCGCCACCATGCCTCGCCAGTTCGTGATCTCGACGTCGTAGCCCTGCTCCTTGAAGGTCGGGGCGTCGACGCCCTCGAGCGGCTCGGGCGCCGCGATCCCCAGGATCTTCAGGCGCCCGGCCTCGACCTGGTCGGCGAACTCGGTGTAGCCGGAGGTCGCCGCCACGGCGGTGCCGGAGGAGACCGTCTGGATCGCCTCGCCGCCGGAGGTCTTCGGGATGTAGGTGATGTCCGCGGGGTCGATCCCGGCCTGGAGGGCCAGGTCCGCGATGATGAGGTGGTCGATCGACCCGGCCGAGCCGCCCGTGAACGGGAACGCCTTCGGGTCCTTCTTCCAGGCGTCCACCAGGTCGTCGAGCGTGTCGTACGGGGAGTCGGCGGGCACGACGAGCGCGTCGTACTCCTCCGCCATGCGGGCGATCGGCCGGACGTCGTCGAGGCCCACCGGCGAGTCGTTCAGCGCGACACCGCCCAGCATGACCGTCCCCGTGGACATGATCGTGCTCGCCTGGCCCTCCATGGTGGTGAGCTGGCCCAGGCCGATGGTCCCACCGGCTCCCGGGATGTTGACCACCTGGGCGTTGTTGACGATGTTGTTCGTGCGCATGGCCTGCTGCTGCTCGCGCACGAAGGTGTCCCATCCGCCGCCGGCACCGGCCGGGGCGATCAGGGTCATGTTGGCGCGCAGGTCAGACCCTCCGCTCGCGGCCTGGATGGACGAGAACGAGGCCACGCCGATCACAGCGGCGGCGGCGACGCCGTAGACGGCCATGGCGACGGGGTGCTTGCGGCGGGTGCCGGACCGGGCCTGATCTGGTGGTGAGCTCACGGGATCAACTGTCCTTGGTCGAGGTCGGGGAATGTCGAGGATGGGGAATACTGGGCTCTGGGCGAGCCGCTCACCCGACCCTAAGTGATCCCCGTCACGTGTCGGCCCTTGATGGCCTTTTCGTGCGTACTGATCGTTGTGCAGGTTCTGCGCATTCTGCTCACGCCGTGAGAGACGCACGTCACAGGTTCGGCCGTAGGGTGGACCTCGCTCTGTTCGTCCGACCCTCACACCCGCCCCGGAGGCCCCCATGACCGTCGTCGTCGCCCGTACCAGCACCCCCGAGGGCGAGGCCGCGCTCGCGGCCTCGCTCGAGGAGGCCCGGCGCCGCCAGGAGGACCTGCTGGTCTTCAACCTCGAGGGCACCCAGCTCGACCCCGAGGGCAGCGAGCTCGACGGCGTGCCCGTCACCTTCCGCACCCCCGACGCCCGCAACCGGGACGCCGTGGGCGAGCTGCTCGACGCCGCCGAGCAGGTGGACGCCTCCGCCGTGGTGATCGGCGTGAAGCACCGCAGCCCCGTCGGGAAGCTGCTGCTCGGCAGCGCGGCCCAGCAGGTCCTGCTCGAGGCCAACGCCCCGGTGATCGCGGTCAAGCCCCGGCGCGCCTGAGGCATGCCGGCGTCCTCGGGGCCACGCTCCGGGGCGTGGCTGTGGTTCCTCGTGGCCGGCGCGCTGCTCACGCAGACCGCGCTGAACCTGGTCCGGCCCGTCACCACCTACAAGCTGCTCTCCCTGGAGGCCGACTCCGTGACGATCGGCCTGGTCACGGCCGCCTACGCGGTCCTGCCCCTGGCCACCGCGATGTGGCTGGGGCGGATGACCGACCGGGTGCGGGACCTGCGGACCATGGTGATCGCCGGCGCCCTGGTCCTGGCCCTCGGGGCCGGGGGGCTGGCCGTCGCACCCACCGTGGCGCTGGTCGCCACGGCGAGCGCCCTGCTCGGCATGGGCCACCTGCTGTTCACCATCGCGGGCCAGTCCGCGGTCGCCCGGTTCTCCCCGGAGGACCAGCTCGACAAGGGCTTCGGCTGGTTCACCGCCGCGTTCTCCGCCGGGCAGCTGCTGGGCCCGCTGCTGGCGGGCCTGCTGCTGGGCTCGGGCAACGACGTCGACTCCCCCGAACGGGTCGCCGACATCACCCTGTCGCTGTGGCTCGGAGCGGGGCTGTCCCTGCTCGTGGTGCCGCTGATGCTCCTGCGCCTGCGCGCGACCGGTGCGGAGCGCGGACGCACCCGGGCCGACGACGCCGTGCCCGCTCCCGTCACCGGTGAGCTGGAGGTGGTCCAGGACCCGGTGCCGCGCGCCTCGATGCTCCGGATCCTGCGGGTCCCGGGGATCCCGTCCCACATGCTGGCCTCGCTCTCGCTGCTGGCGATGCTCGACATCCTCACCGCGTTCCTGCCGCTGGTGGGCGAGCGGGCCGGGGTCTCCCCGGCGTGGATCGGCGTGCTGCTGGCCGTGCGCGGCGGCGCGTCGATCCTCTCCCGCGTCCTGCTGCCGTGGCTCGCCCGCCGCATGTCCCGCAGGGCCCTGCTGCTGGTGAGCCTCTACGGCGCGGGCGTGACCCTGGCGGCGCCGCCCCTGCTGATCACCGTGCCGTGGCTGGCGGCGCTGTTCCTGTTCGTGGGCGGGTTCTGCCTGGGCCTGGGCCAGCCGCTCACCATGACGCTGGTGTCCACCGCGGTGCCCTCGACGTGGCGGGGCTCGGCGCTGGCCGTGCGGCTCGTCGGCAACCGCGTGGGGCAGGTGGCCATGCCCCTGCTGGCCGGGCTGGTCGCGGCGCCGCTGGGCCCGGCCGGCGCCATCTGGTCCACGTGCGCGGTGCTGCTGGTCAGCGGGCTGGAAAAGTCCCTGCGGCGCTGACCTCCACCCCTGGAGGGCGGGAGCTCTCGCGCGGCGGCTTCTACAGCCCCGGCACAGGATCGCCACAACGGCGGCACAATCGTGCCTGGTCGGATGGGGGACGAGAGGGCCCGAGGGCCCGGGCCGGCGGGCGGGACCTGTCGGCACGTCCGACAGGAAGAGCGCGCCAGCATGGTCAACGTCCACCACCCCGCCGCCGGGGCACCGCCGTCCGCAGAGGCCCCGGGGCTGCCCCTGATCCGGAAGCCACGGCTCGTGGGCGTCGACGCCGCGCGGGGGCTCGCCCTGCTCGGGATGATGTCGATCCACATCCTGCCCGCCTGGAACCCCGAGACCTACGAGCCCACCCTCCAGTGGCAGCTGTTCGCCGGGCGCGCCGCGGCCCTGTTCGCGCTGCTCGCCGGGGTCGGCCTGGCGTTCTCCTCCGGCGGGCGCACGCCCCACCGGGGCCGGACCATGACCGGCGACCGGGCGGGGCTGCTCGTCCGGGCCGTGCTGATCACCGTGCTGGGCCTGCTCGTCAACCAGGTCATGCCGGAGGACCCGCCCGCCTACGACATCCTGCTCTACTACGGGATGTTCTTCCTCCTGGCCGTGCCCTTCCTGCACCTGCCCGCACGGACCCTGTTCGTCCTCGCCGGGGTGGCCGCCGTGGCCGGCCCCGTGCTGATGCAGGCGCTGCGGGACGTGCTGCCCGCGCTGGAGGTCTACAACCCCACCGTGACCGACGTGCTCTCCGACCCCGGGACCGTGCTCTCCCAGGTGCTGCTCACCGGCACCTATCCCGCGCTCCCGTACCTGGCCTACCTGCTCGCGGGGATGGGCATCGGCCGGCTCAACCTGCGGTCGCTGCACGTCCAGGGCCGGCTGCTCGGCGCCGGTCTCGTCCTGGCCGTGGGGGCCTGGCTGGTCTACTGGGTGCTGGTCCTGCAGTCCGGCGGCTACGACCACCTGATGAGCTCCACCCCCTGGCTGGGCGAGGAGCAGATCGACGAGATCATCATCTGGGGCCCGGACCCCGTCCTGCCCACGACGACGTGGTGGTGGCTGCTGATCCCCGGCCCGCACACCAACACCCCGGTGGCGATCCTGTACGACCTCGGCTCCGGCGCGGCCGTGCTGGGCGCGTTCCTGCTGGTCGCACGGAAGGCCGGGGCCTGGCTGCTGCCGCTGGGCGCCATGGGCTCCATGACGCTGACCCTCTACACGGCGCACCTGCTGGCCCTGGCCGCCATGCTGCACTACGAGGTGCCGCTGCTGTGGTTCCTCATCCACGCGGGCGTTGCCGCGCTCTTCGCGGTGGCGTGGCAGCGCGCCTACGGACGGGGCCCGCTGGAACAGGGCGTGGCGTGGGTGGCCGGCGCCGGACGCGGGCTCGTCCTGGGCGCCGGGCGCCGCGAGGCGTAGTCCCTGGAACGGCGGTCCCCGGGGCACTCGCCCCGGGGACCGCCGTTCCGGCGCCCTCGGCTCAGCCGTGCTGCCGGGGCAGACGGACCGTGAAGACGGTGCGACCCGGGCGGGAGTCCACGGCGACCTCACCGCCGTGGGCGGTGACCACGGAGCGCACGATGGACAGCCCCAGCCCGGTGCTGCCCTCCCGGGAGGCCCGGGAGGTGTCCAGGCGGGAGAAGCGCTCGAAGAGCTGGTCCTGGAACCCCGCCGGGATGCCCGGGCCCTCGTCGGCCACACCGGCCTGGGCCCACCCGTCAGCGGTGCTGACCGTGGCGGTGACCGCGGTGCCGGGCGGGGTGTGCTTGCGGGCGTTGGAGAGCAGGTTGGCCAGCACCTGGCCCAGCTGGGCGGGATCGGCGCGCACGAGCACCGGTTCGGCGGGCACGTCCAGGGACCAGACGTGGTCGGGCCCGGCGGCGGAGGCGTCGGTGAGGGCCTCGAGCATCAGCTCGGCCAGGTCGGCCTCGCGCATCTGAGGGGCCCGGCCCTCGTCCAGGCGGGCCAGCAGCAACAGGTCCTCCACCAGGGCGCTCATCCGCAGGGCCTGCTGCTCGACCCGTCCCAGGGAGGCCCGGCCGTGCTCGGTGAGGGGTTCGGTGAGCTGGAGCATGTCGGTGTAGCCGCGCACGGCGGCCAGGGGGGTGCGCAGCTCGTGGGAGGCGTCGGCGACGAACTGGCGCAGCCGGGTCTCGGAGCGCTGGCGGGCGGTGAGGGCGGAGTCGACGTTGCCCAGCAGCAGGTTCAGGGCGTGGCCGACCTCCCCGACCTCGGTGCCCGGCTCGGCCAGGGCGGCGGGCAGGTGCTGATCGGCCAGGGAGACCTCCCCGGAGCCCAGCGGCAGCGCGGCCACCCCGGCGGCCGCGGCCGAGACCTCTTCCAGCGGCCGCAGCGACCGGCGCACGACGACGGTGCCGGCCACCGCCGTGGTCAGCAGCGCGAGGAGGCTGCCCACGGACATGGTGGCCACGAGCTCCCCGACGGTCTCGTCCAGGGACGCGGTGGGCAGCCCGACCACGAGCACCTGCTCGACGTCCCGGGGCAGGGCGACCGACTCCACCCGGTACTCGCCCACCGACAGCTCCACGTCGGTCAGCCGCCCCTGCTCCGTGCCCACGGAGCGGCGCCGGTCCCCGAAGCCGCGCTCGGCCGGGGTCTCGGCCTCGAAGGCACCCGCCGCGCGCAGGGCCTCGACGTCCTCGTCGGGCAGCGGCTGGGCCTCCCCGGACTCGGCGCGGTGGGCCGCCGAGGTCACCTCCCCGTCCTGCATCGCCACCACCAGGATGCCCACCGGCTGTCCGGGCGCGTCGAGCGGGTCCCGGTCCCGGGGCGCGTCGGGCCGGGTGAAGGTGATGGCGCGCCCGGTGGCCTGGCGCAGGGACCCGTCGAGCCGCTCGGCGAGGTCCTGCCGGGTCAGCTCGACGATGGTCGCGCCGAGCACCAGGAGCACCAGGGCCAGGATCGTCAGGACGCCGGCGATCAGCCGGGTGGCCAGGCGGCGGCGGGGCCGCGGTGCGGTCGGGCGGCCGTGCGTCATCAGGGGGCGGGCTTGATGACGTAGCCGGCCCCGCGCACGGTGTGGATCATCGGGGCCCGGCCGGCGTCGATCCGCTTGCGCAGGTAGGAGATGTAGAGCTCCACGATGTTGGCCTGCCCCGAGAAGTCGTAGTGCCACACCGCGTCGAGGATCTGGGCCTTGGACAGCACCCGGCGCGGGTTCTCCATCAGGTAGCGCAGCAGCTCGAACTGGGTGGTGGTCAGCTCCACCGCCTCCCCGGCCCGGGTGACCTCGCGGCTGTCGATGTTGAGCACGAGATCGCCCACCACCAGCGTGTTGCTGTCCTGGGCGGCGGCCCCGGAGCGCTGGACCAGCCGGTGCAGCCGGATGAGCACCTCCTCGATCGAGAAGGGCTTGGTCACGTAGTCGTCCCCGCCCGAGGCCAGGCCCTCGATCCGGTCCGCGACGGTGTCCTTGGCGGTGAGGAACAGCACCGGGACCTCGGGGTAGGACTGGCGGATCCGGGACAGGACCTCGATCCCGTCGAGGCCCGGCAGCATCCGGTCCAGCACCAGCACGTCCGGGGCGAAGTCGCGGGCCTGGGCGACGGCGTCGTAGCCCTCGTGGGAGATCCTCGCCTGCCAGCCGCACATGCCCACGCCCATGGCCACGAGGTCGGCCAGGGCCGGCTCGTCGTCGACGACCAGGACCCGGATCGGGGAGCCGTCCGGGTGGGTCAGGCGGGGCAGGACCTCGGTGAGGGCGGTGAAGCTGGAGGCGTTGGACATGGAGGGCTCCCGGTTCCGGGCGGACGGCGGTGACAGCACCACTGTGCAGGACCAGGGTAGGCACAGCTCCTGTGCACGCTGTGCGCAGGCTGTGTCGTGCCGTGGTGGCCCACAGCGGAGCCCCACGCCGCACGCACATCCGGCAGTCGCCGCCCGCTCCGTCCGGCGGGTGCGGAAACCGGTAGCGGCACGACCACCGCTGCCGGTCGGTGGGACACCCTCGGTTTTCGCACACAATGGAGGAAAACGCTTTCCATGTGATGTGAACCACTGCTACGCTCGGCGGCACCCCCACCGGTGACAGCACCCGATCCGGGTCCCCAACGAAGGGCTGCCATGCTGATTCCCCCCGTCAGAGTCCACCCGCGCCCCCTGATCGCCGGAGGAGCCGTGGCCGCGCTGCTGTTCGTCGGGATCCCCGCCTCCGCCGGTGGTGCCCCGGTGGCGCCCGCGGAGGCGGGCACGCCGTCGCTCCAGCTCGAGTACCTGGACCGCGGTCTGGTCGCGGCCCCCACCACCGAGGGCATCTTCCTCAGCTGGCGGCTGCTCGGCCACGAGGTGACCGGGCACTCCGACGAAGGCATGACCGGCCCAGACTTCCGGGTCTACCGGGACGGCGAGCTGGTCGCGACCGTCACCGACAGCACGAACCACCTCGACACCTCGGGCGGTGCGGAGTCCGGATACCGCGTCGCCGCCGTCGTGGACGGCGTCGAGGTCGACGTCAGCGCCGAGGTGCGCCCGTGGGGCGAGGCCCACGGCGAGATCCCGCTGCAGCGTCCCGCCGACGGGATCACTCCGGCGGGCGAGTCCTACACGTACTCGGCCAACGACATGAGCGTGGGCGACGTGGACGGCGACGGCGAGTACGAGTACGTCGTCAAGTGGGACCCTTCGAACTCCAAGGACGTGTCCCAGAAGGGCTACACGGGCAACGTCTACATCGACACCTACCAGGCCGACGGCACCCTCCTGCACCGCATCGACCTGGGGGTCAACATCCGCGCCGGCGCGCACTACACCCAGTTCCTCGTCAACGACTTCGACGGCGACGGCCGGGCCGAGATGATGTTCAAGACCGCGCCCGGCACCCGGACCGTGACCTACGACGACGGCCGGCCGGTGGGCGAGCAGTTCATCACCCTGCCGGCCGAGGACGTCGCCGCCGGCCACGCGCACGACGACGACCACCGGATGAGCGCCGCCGACTACGAGGAGCACCTCGTGCAGATGTTCCTCGGCTGGCACGAGCACCCCGAAGTGGTGGCCGGCAACTGGCCCGCCACCCTCGAGGACGCCTTCGGCATCGAGCCGCGCTACGACTATCCCCTCGGCCGCGCCGACGCCGAGGCGCTGGCCGACCACTTCATCGACGTCCACGCCCCCGGGCGCAGTGCCCGCAACGATCTGCGCAGCTTCGAGGGGTTCGTCCTCACCGGCCCGGAGTACCTCACCGTCTTCGACGGTGCCACGGGCCGCGAGCTGCAGACCGTCCACTACGAACCCGGCCGCTCCGACGACGGGCTCATGTGGGGCGACTACGCCATGGCCCGCATCGAGCCCGCCAACCGGGTCGACCGCTTCCTCGCCGGGGTCGCCTACCTCGACGGGAGCAGGCCCTCGGCGATCTTCGCCCGGGGCTACTACACCCGCTCGGCGGTCGCCGCCTACGACTGGGACGGGAAGCAGCTGAGCCGGCGCTGGATCGCCGACAGCGGCTGGACACCGATGGACAACCCCTTCGACGCCAGCCCGCACGGTGTCCCGGGCACCGACCCGGAACTCGGCGCCCTCGCCGGTCAGGGGTTCCACTCCCTCAGCGCCGCCGACGTCGACGGCGACGGCAAGCACGAGATCGTCTACGGCTCGGCCACGATCGACCACGACGGCTCCCTGCTCTACAGCTCCTCCGACCTGCTGCCGGAAGGGAGCACGGCGCCGGGCGAGCCGGCGGTCCTCGGCCACGGGGACGCCATGCACGTCACCGACATCGACCCCGACCGCCCCGGCCTGGAGATCTTCACCGTCCACGAGGGCGGCGCGTCGGCGCCCTACGGGATGGTGCTGCGCCAGGCGGAGGACGGAAAGGTGCTCTTCGGGGCATACTCCGGCCGGGACACCGGCCGCGGCATGATCGGTGACGTCCTGCCGGAGTCCCGCGGGATCGAGTCCTGGGCCAGCATGCCCGGTGGATCCGACGCCCTCGGAGTGCACAGCGCGACGGGCGAGCGCCTCTCCGGGACGGTCCCGGGCACCAACCAGAGCATCCGGTGGGCCGCGGACATGACGACCCAGCTCGTCAACGGCTCCGGGGACCGGGACGTGACGATCGACGACTGGACGCACGGGCGGCTCCTCACCGCCGAGGGCACCCGCTCGAACAACGGCACCAAGGGCAACCCCGCTCTCGTGGCCGACGTGCTGGGCGACTGGCGCGAGGAGCTGCTGGTGCGCACTGCCGACAGCTCGGCGATCCGCATCCACCTCAGCACCGAGGTGACCGACCGCAAGATGTACACGCTCATGCACGACCCGCAGTACCGGGCCGAGGTCGCCCGTCAGCAGACGACGTACAACCAGCCCTCCTATCCGGGCTTCTACCTCGCCTCGGACGTCGACTGGGCCGAGGTGCCGGTGCCGCACTACCGGGCGCCCGGTGCCCTGCCGGCCCTGGACCGCGCGCTGCAGGACTCCATCGCGGACGGCACGGTGACCGGTCCCACCGCGAAGCAGCTCACCAACGCCCTCGGCACGGCCCGGCACCACCTCGATGCGGACCGGACGGCCCAGGCCGTCGACGCCCTTGAGCGGTTCCGGCGGCACCTGGACGCCCCGGGAAGGCCGGACGCGCTGGATCCCGCGGCGGCAGAGGCCCTGCGGCACCAGGCACGCACGGTCGTGGCCATGCTGTCCTGAGCCCGTTCACCCCCCGGCCCGGTCCGGACGTGCGGCGCTCGGGGCCGTTGCGCTCCGTCGAGGTCGGGCGGGGCACAGCAGAACGCCCGTGCGCTCCGGGAACGGAGGGCACGGGCGTCCTGGTGGGAAATGCGGACCGCGGGCTCAGCCCGCGGTGAGGGACTCCTGCCGGCGCCGCCGGACCGCGTGGCCCAGGATCAGCAGACCGGCCATCGCCAGGCCCACGCCCACCCAGGCGGGGGAGCGGTAGCCCCATCCGGCGGAGATGACGGCTCCGCCCAGGAAGGCGCCCATGGCGTTGGCCAGGTTGAACGCCGCGTGGTTCATGGCGGCGGTCAGGGAGGGGGCGTCCTTGGCCTCGCGCAGCAGGCGCACCTGCAGGGAGGTCGTGAAGATCGAGCCCATGATCCCGATCCACAGCACGCCGATCACCGCCGCCGCCGGGAGGTGGACGAACAGCGCGAAGAAGGTCAGGGCCAGCCCCGAGACGGCGCCGGCGCCCAGCGCGGTCCTCTCGATCGAGCGGTCCACGAGCGGGCCGGCCAGCAGCGAGCCCACGGTCATGCCCACGCCGAACACGGCGAGCACCCACGGCACGGTGGCGATGTCCAGCCCGGAGAGCTCGGTGAGGGTGGGGGAGATGTAGGTGTAGACCGCGAACATCCCGCCGAAGCCCACGGAGCCGGCCAGCAGGGTCAGGGCCACCTGCGGGCGGGCCAGGGCGCGGATCTCCTGGGCCGGGGAGGCCATGCCCTCGTTGCGTGTGCGCGGGACCCACAGGGCCAGCGCCGCGATGGTCAGGGCGCCCAGGAGCACCACCAGGAGATAGGCGGAGCGCCAGCCGAGGGCTCCGCCGAGGGCCGCCGCGAACGGCACGCCCACGATGTTGGCGACCGTCAGCCCCAGCATCACGCGGGCCACCGCGGTGCCCCGCCGGTCGCGCGCCACCAGAGAGGAGGCCACGACGGCGGCCACCCCGAAGTAGGCCCCGTGGGGCAGGCCCGAGAGGAACCGGGCCACGAACAGCCAGTCGAGGGAGGGGGCGGCCGCCGAGAGCCCGTTGCCCACGACGAACGTGAGCATCAGGGCGAGCAGCAGGGTCTTGCGCTCCACCTTGGCGGCGAGCGCCGTGATCAGCGGCGCGCCGACCACCACGCCCAGGGCGTAGAGCGAGATGGACTGGCCCACGGCGGGGATCGAGGCGCCGAGGTCCTCGGCGATGAAGGGCAGCAGGCCCATCGAGGCGAACTCGGTGGTGCCCACGCCGAAGCCGCCCATGGCCAGGGCGAAGAGGGCGAGGCGGGTGCCGGCGGGACCGGGGGCGTTGACCACCTGGAGCAGGGCGGTGCGTGGTGCGGACACGGAGGATCCTTCCGGAGGGCTGCGGATCGGGCGACGAGCGCGTCATCGAGCCCGTGAAGGAATGGGGGAACTCCCGATGCTACGCGCGCTCTTCCCGGTCTCCCAGGCCCGCGGAGTGTGATCTTCGTCGGTCCGCCCCGGCCGGCAGGTGCCGACGGCAAGCGTCCTGACTGCAGCGACACGCTCTCGTGCGGAATAGGCACCGAGAAGTGCCGGTTGCCGTCACTGGAAGATGACCGGCCCCGGCTTCCGGGGCAGATGATCCTGAGAAGGAGCACGATGAAGGCAGTTTTCTACGAAAAATACGGTGATCCCGACGTTCTCCAGTACGGCGAACAGCCCGACCCGAAGGTGGGGCCGGACGCCGTGCTCGTCGACGTGCGGGCATCGTCGGTCAACCCGGTCGACTGGAAGATCACCGCCGGCTACCTCGACGCTGTCCTGCCCACCTACTTCCCGGTCATTCCGGGGTGGGACGTGGCCGGCATCGTCGTGCAGCCCGGTCCGTCGGTGACCGAGTTCCAGGCCGGTGACGAGGTGATCGGCTACGCCCGCATGGACACCGTGGGGCTGGGCACCTTCGCCGAGCGGGTCGCCGCTCCGGTGCGGGCTCTCGCCCGGAAACCGCGCAACGTGTCCTGGGCCGAAGCGGCCACCATCCCGCTCGTGGGACTCACGGCCTACCAGTCGCTGGAGGCGGTCGGGGTGGCCGAGGGCGAGACCGTCCTCGTGCACAACGGAGCCGGCGGCGTGGGCACCTACGCCATCCAGATCGCCACGGCGTGGGGAGCCCGCGTGCTGGCCACCGCGTCCGAGAAGAACCACGACTTCCTGCGCTCACTGGGCGCCGAACCGCTGACCTACGGCGAGGGGCTCGCCGAGCGCATCGCCGAGGCGGCGCCCGAGGGCCTCGATGCCGTCGTCGACTTCGTCGGAGGCGACGACTGGGTGGCGTCCCTCGAGCACCTGAAGACCCCCGAGCGGGTCGCCTCCGTGGCCGACGCCGAGGTGAAGGACAAGGGTGGCCGCTACATCTTCGTCCGCCCGAACCCTGCCGACCTGCTGGCGCTCACCGAGCTCGTGGAAGCCGGGAGCGTGACGCCCGTCCTCGCCGAGACCTTCCCGCTGGAGCGTGCGGCCGACGCCTTCCGCAGCAGCATCGAGGGACACGTGCGGGGCAAGATCGCCATCACCATCGGCGACCAGGGCCAGTAGGACCCCGCGCCGGGCTCGGCGCCGGCCGCTGATCCCGGTCCAGGGTCCGAACGCCCTCACTGCTGGGTGTCGAGGAGTGGGAATGCCGGTGCATTCCCACTCCTCGCGTCATGGAAGCACCTTCGTCGCAATTGTCATTTATGGGGCTTGTGCCGAGGCCCGTGGCATGCTTCATCTCGTTATGGGCACCGTCACGTTCCCGAAACGTTGTGTGCCCGGTGCAGTAACACGGCTTCCCTACAGTCGGTGCAGTACCGCTCGCCCCGCCCCCGAGGAGCACCCATGACCGAGCACGCCGGACCAGGACCCGCGCCTTCGCCGCCGCACGGGCGGCGACCGGTTCTCCGGGTGGTGGGCGGCACCGCGGTGACATCTCCCGACGCCGAGGAGCAGGCCCGGGCACGCGCCGCCGCCGCGCGCGCCGCCCATCCGTCCTCCGGTGCGGGGGTCCCGGGATTCCGGCGCCCGCAGCCCGGCGCGGCCGTCCTCGACGCGCCGTCGGCCACCGGGGCGTGCCCGGGCGAACGGGAGGAGCGGCCCGACAGCGTCCCACCTCTCGAGGGCACCGGTCCGCACCTTGTGACGGGCCGGGCGTTCCTCGCCGCCGCCCGGCCCGGGGACGTGCTCCGGGTCCAGGTGCTGGGTCCGGCGGACGGGAGCGCACCGCTCGGACCCGGCTGCACCGCGTACCTGCCGGTCCGCACGCAGGGCACCGTCTTCTGCCCCCTCGAGCTCTGCCGCGCCCTGGGCACGGACGGGCAGTCCCGGGTCGGCTCGTTCCGGCTCACCGTGTGCCCGTCCGGCGCGCGGGACCTGCCGTCCGTGGCGCACCGGCACCCGTTCGCCGAGACCGACGAGCACTGGATCGTCGTCGGGCACTCCGCCACCGCGGGGCCCGAGGAGCCCTCGGGACCTGCGGAGGCCGACGACGAGCGGGTCTTCTGCATGACCGCCGCCATGCACCGGGCGGTGAGCGCCGGCGTCGAGTTCCTGGAGCAGGACCGCGGCATGGACCGCCCGATCGCCCACGCCTACCTCTCGGCCACCGCCGAGTTCGCCGTCACCCGTCTCGGGGACGGTACGGTCGGCGCGCACGGGCGGATCCGCAAGGCCGACTTCCGCTGAACCGCGGCAGCGCGCGGTCGCCCCACCGCGTGTGCACCTGCAAGCGTCATATTTCGCATCCGGGCGATGCCGGGGCCCCGCTGCCCCTACTGTGGGTTCCGCAGGTCACGCGGGCGTCCGTGCGCGGTTCCGACAACGAGGTCGGACTGTCTGCCGCCGGCGGAAGCTCCACGGCCGGGGCGCCCGGTGACCTGTCCACCTCCTCTGCGCCCGGTCCGCACCGCGGTCCCGCCGGCGCCGTCACGGCGCGGAAACACGCGGGCGCCGAATCGGTAACACCGTCTCCCTAGGGTCGTAGTCGTTCCATGAACGTACATCTGACCTCGGGAGACACCCATGCGTGAGCACCTCGCACGACGAGCCGCCGACGAACTCCAGCGGGGGCTCGGACGGCGCACCTTCTTCCGGGCCGCGGCCGGAGTGGCCGCCGCCGGCGCCGTCACCACCACCGGCGCCGGGGCGGCCGCGGCCGCCGCGTCAGCCGCCTCCGCCGGCGCGCAGCACTCCTCGAAGGGCGGGCGTCCCGGTTTCCACGGCACGGTCCTCCAGCCCGGACGCGGCCCTATCCCCGGCGACCACTACCTGCCCTCCGAGGTGGACAGCGTCCTGTGGGGCTACGTCCCGTCCGTGGACGCGGAGCCCTCGCTGCGCATGCGCTCCGGGCAGACGGTCACCATCGACGCCGTCTCCCACGAGGGGATCCTCGAGGACCAGGGCCGGGACCCCGTGGAGTTCTTCGCGGGGCAGGGCGTCCCCAGGTCCCGGGTCCTCGACGACGCGGTCGAGATCGCCCGCGACTACGACCGCACCGAGCGCGACTTCGACCGGGACGGCCCCCACGTGGTCACCGGACCCGTCTTCGTGGAGGAGGCGCGGCCCGGTGACGTCCTGAAGATCGAGACCCTCCGCGCCGATCTGCGGGTGCCGTACGGGGTGGTCTCCAGCCGCCACGGCAAGGGGGCCCTGCCGCTGACCGCGGGCGGGCCGGCGGCGGGGATCACCCTCGACGAGGTCATGCCCCCGGTCGGCGCGGACGGCCGCCCCACCGGCGACCCGGAGTCCTACGGCAACGTCTCCGTCTTCACTCCGGTCGAGAAGGGCCACGGCGTGATGGGCGGGGGACGGGTCCGGTTCCCGCTGCGGCCGTTCATGGGCATGATGGGCGTCGCCCATCAGCAGGGGGCCGGGCCCACGGACGACCTGCTGAACTCGATCCCGCCCACTCTCGGCGGCGGCAACATCGACATCCGCCACCTGGGCGTGGGCTCCACCTTCTACCTGCCCGTGCGGGCCGACGGCGCCCTGTTCTACGTCGGCGACCCGCACATGGCCATGGGCGACGGCGAGGTGGCGCTCACCGCGATGGAGGGGTCGCTGCGCGGGACCTTCCGGCTCACCGTCTGCCGCGCGGGGGACGGTGACGCGCCCTCCGTGGCCCACCACTACCCGTTCGCCGAGACCGCCGAGCACTGGATCCCCATCGGGCTCTCCGACCCGGACGGCGCGGGCGGCGGCGAGCAGAACTCCGACCTCGACGTGGCGATGCGCCGGGCCGTGGTCAACGCCCTCGACTTCCTCGAGCACGACAAGGGCATGGAGCGCGCCGTGGCCTACGCCTACCTCTCGGCCGCCGCGGACTTCGCGATCTCCCAGGTGGTGGACCGCACCGTCGGCGTGCACGGGTTGATCCGCAAGGCCGACCTCGGCCGCTCCTGATCGGCCGGGGCGCCTGCTAGCCTCCGGGCATGACCCCATCGTCCCGGGCGAGTGCCCCCGCCACGTCCGTCAGGCGCACGGTCGCCAGGGTGGTCCTCGGACTCGTCCTCCTCGGGGCGGGCATCGGCCACCTCACCGTCGCCCGGCAGGAGTTCACCGCCCAGGTGCCCCAGGCGCTGCCCGTCTCCGACGACGCCGTGGTGCTGGGCTCCGGCCTGGTGGAGATCGTGCTCGGCGTCGCGCTGATCGTGCTGCCGCGGCAGAGGGTCGCCATCGGCTGGCTCGTGGCGGCGTTCTTCGTGGCCGTGTTCCCCGGCAACGTCTCGCAATACCTCACGCGCACCGACGCCTTCGGCCTGGACACCGACCGGGCCCGGGCGGTCCGCCTGCTGTTCCAGCCGCTGCTGGTGGTGTGGGCCCTGTGGTCCACCGGGGCCTGGCGTGCGTGGCGCCGGGCCCGCCGCGAGCGCTGAGCCCCGCGGGCCTCAGTCCTCGCGACCGGCGTAGCGGTCCCGCACGCGCCGGTACAGGGCGAACGTCCCGAGATAGGCCAGCGCGGCGAGCACCACCGTGGGCAGCCACTCCTGGGCGTCCAGGGAGGTCAGCAGCACCCCGGCGGAGGTCAGCACCAGGGCCAGCACGAGCAGGCTCGCGACGATCGACTTCACGGACGTCCTTCCGGGGCGGGGCGGGGGCCCTCCCAGCGTAGCGAGATCGCGGACCGACGACGACGCGGCCGTGCTCCCGCCCCGCCCCGTCAGTGGGTCGGGAAGCCCAGGTTGACCTGGGACTCCGAGGGCTCGGGCCAGCGGGTGGTGACGAGCTTGCGGCGGGTGTAGAAGTTGAACGACTCCGGCCCGTACATGTGGGTGTCGCCGAACAGGGACTTCTTCCAGCCGCCGAAGGAGAACGCGCCGATCGGCACCGGGATCGGGACGTTGATCCCCACCATGCCCACCTCGATGTCGAACTGGTACTCCCGGGCGGTCTTGCCGTCGCGGGTGAACACGGCGGTGCCGTTGGCGAACTGGTTGGAGTTGATCAGCCGCACGGCCTCGTCGTAGCTGCCGACCCGCACGACCGACAGGACCGGGCCGAAGATCTCCTCGTCGTAGACCTTCATCCCCGGCTTCACGTGGTCGATCAGGGACACCCCCGTGAAGAAGCCGCCGCCCTCGAAATCCTGCTTCGTGCCGTCGACGACGACGGTCGCGCCCTCGGCCTCCGCCCCCGCCACGTAGCCGTTGACCCGTTCCAGAGCCTGCGGCGTGATGAGCGGGCCCATCTCCGAGGCGGGGTCGGTGCCCGGGCCGATGGTCAGCTTCCCGACCCGCTCGGTGATCCGCTCGATCAGCGGGTCCGCCGTGTCGCCCACGGCCACGACCACCGAGATGGCCATGCAGCGCTCCCCGGCGGAGCCGTAGGCGGCCGAGACCGCGGCGTCGGCCGCGCCGTCGAGGTCGGCGTCCGGCATGACCACCATGTGGTTCTTTGCCCCGCCCAGCGCCTGGACGCGCTTGCCGTGGGCGGCCGCGGTCTCGTAGATGTACTGGGCGATCGGGGTGGAGCCCACGAAGGACACGGCCTTCACGAGCGGGTTGGTCAGCAGCTCGTCCACGGCGGCCTTGTCCCCGTGCACCACGTTGAGCACGCCCGGGGGCAGGCCGGCCTCGGCGAAGGCCTCGGCGATCCAGACGGAGGCGGAGGGGTCCCGCTCCGAGGGCTTCAGGACCACGGTGTTCCCGGCGGCGATCGCGGTGGTGATCATCCACAGCGGCACCATGGCCGGGAAGTTGAACGGGGTGATGCACGCGACCACGCCCACCGGCTGGCGGATCTGGTGCACGTCCACGCCGGTGGCGGCCTGCTCGAGGTGCTCGCCCTTCAGGTGGTGCATCAGCCCGGTGCAGAACTGCACGTTCTCCAGCCCGCGGGCGACCTCCCCAGCGGCGTCCGAGAGGACCTTGCCGTGCTCGGCGGTGACGATCTCGGCGAGCTCCGGGGTGCGCTCCCGGATGATGTTCTCGACCTTGAACATGATCGCGGTCCGCTTGGCCAGGCTGGTCTGCCGCCAGCCGCGCAGCGCGGTCTCGGCGGCCTCCACGGCGGTGGCGACCTCCTCGGCCGAGGCCAGCAGGACCTGCTTGGCCTGCTCGCCGGTCGCGGGGTTGTAGACGGGCGCGGTCCGCTCGGAGCCGCCGTGGCGCCTCCCGTCGATGAAGTGCTCGATGACCTCCCCGGCGCCCCGGGGGTCCCGGGCGCCCTGCTCGGCGGCCTGCTGCGCGCGGGTCTCGGCGCTCTGCTTGGTGTCCTGCATGGTGTCCTCCTGGTGTCCGATGGCCGGTCAGGCCTTCTCCGGGTCCCAGCCCTGGATCTTCCCGTCCGGGGCGGCGTACTTGGTGATGAGGGAGCAGTCCTTGTCCCCGTAGCCCTCGTCGATGAGCTGCTGCAGCTTCTCGGCCACGAGCTCCGCGGCCGGCAGGTGCACGCCGGTCTGCTCGCCGGCCATCAGGGCCAGGCCGGCGTCCTTGGCCGCGAGGGTCGCGCTGAAGGTCGCCTCGAAGTTGTGGTTGGCGGCGGCGGAGTCCACGATGCCGGGCACCGGGTACCAGGTCTGCAGGGCCCAGGAGTTGCCGGAGGACACCGAGGCGATGTCCCAGAACACCTGCGGGTCCAGGCCCAGCCGGTCGGCGAGCACGGAGCCCTCGGCGCAGGCCTCGAGGCAGATGAACAGCATCATGTTGTTGACGATCTTCGCGGCCTGCCCCGTGCCGGCCTCGCCCGTGGCCACGATCTTGCGCGCCATGGGCTCGATGCAGGCGGAGGCGGCCTCGACGTCGTCGGGCTCCCCGCCGACCATGAACGTCAGGGTGCCGGCGGCGGCGCCGCTGATCCCGCCGGAGACCGGCGCGTCCACGAAGCGGAAGCCGGCCTCCCGGGCGGCCCGGTGCAGGTCCATCGCGGTCTCGACGTCGATCGTGGAGCTGTCGACGAGCAGCGCGTCCTCCGGCGCGAGCGCGATGACGCCGGTGTCCCCGAGGTAGACCGCCCGGGCGTGCTCGCCCTTGGGCAGCATCGTGAACACGACCTCCGCCCCCCGGAGGGCCTCCTCCATGGTGTCGAACGTCTGCACGCCCCTGTCCCGGGCGGCGGCCATGGCGTCGGCGCTGACGTCGTGGCCGCGGACGTCGTGGCCCGCCCGGACGAGGTTCGCGGACATCGGGTTGCCCATGTGGCCGAGGCCGATCCAGGTGATGGTGCTCATCGTGTGTTCCCTTCGGTGCGGTGTCCTGAGAGGTGTCGGGAGGTGGGGGTCATGCGCAGTGCGCCCAGCCACGGGCCGAGGGGCCGGTCCGTGGCCGGGCGCACGCGCGGGGCGGGGCGGGGCGGTCGGGGATCAGGAGGTCCCCTCCCGGGCGGCCTTCTCCTCGGAGAGCCGGCGCCGGTCCTCGGCGTCGACGTCCTGGAGGGAGATGCCCTTCGTCTCGCGCAGCGTCGCCACCGCGAAGAGGGTGATGAGGCAGGCGATGCTGATGTAGATCGCGATCGGCACCCACGAGTTGAACTCGCGCAGCAGGGCGGTCGCGATGATCGGGGCCAGCGAGCCGGCGACGATCGAGGTCACCTGGTAGCCCAGCGAGACGCCCGAGTAGCGCATCCGGGTGGGGAACATCTCGGCCATGATCGCCGGCTGCCCGGCGTACATGAGCGCGTGGATCATCAGGCCGAGGGTGATCGCCGCCAGGATGACGAAGCTGTTGTCGGTGTTGAACATCGGGAACGCGACGAACGCCCAGAAGATGCCCAGCGCGGCGCCGGCCGCGTACAACGGGCGGCGGCCCACCTTGTCGGTGAGGCGGCCGACGATCGGCACGCAGATCGCGTGGATCACGTGGGCGATGAGCAGCAGGAGCAGGATCCGGCTGGTGTCGACGTCGCGTTGGGTGGAGAGGTAGGTGATCGAGAAGGTCACCACCACGTAGTAGAGGATGTTCTCCGCGAAGCGCAGGCCCATGGCGCCGAAGACGCCGCGGGGGTAGCGGCGGAAGACCTCGCCCACGCCGTAGGAAGCGCTCTTCTCCTCGAGGACCTCCTTCTGGGCCTCCTTGAAGATGGCGGCGTCCGTCACGTGGGTGCGGATGTAGTAGCCGATGGCCACGATGACGATCGAGAGCCAGAAGCCCACGCGCCAGCCCCAGGCGAGGAAGGCCTCCTCGGAGAGGGCGAAGGACAGGGTGAGCAGCACGATGGTGGCCAGCAGGTTGCCCAGGGGCACCGCGGCCTGCGGGAAGCTGGACCAGAAGCCGCGCTCCTTGTTGGGGGAGTGCTCGGCCACCAGCAGGACGGCCCCGCCCCACTCGCCGCCCACCGCGAAGCCCTGCACGAAGCGCAGGACCACGAGCATCGCCGCGGCCCAGTAGCCGATCTGGTCGTAGCCGGGCAGGCAGCCCATCAGGAACGTGGCGGCGCCGACCATGACGATCGAGATCTGCAGCAGGTGCTTGCGCCCGTACTTGTCGCCGAAGTGGCCGAAGACGATGCCGCCCAGCGGGCGGGCGATGAAGCCGACGGCGTAGATCAGGAACGCCTTGAGGATGCCGTCCAGCGGATTGCCGGTGTCCACGAAGAACAGCTGGCCGAAGACCAGGGTGGACGCGGTGGCGAAGAGGAAGAACTCGTACCACTCCACCACCGTGCCGGCCATCGAGGCCGCCACGACCTTCTTCAGCCCGCCCCGGTTCTCGGGCGAGTCGTTCGGGTCCGCCGTGGGGGCGACCCTGTCCTCAGTGCTCATGGGGATCTCCTCGTGCTGGGAAAACGGTGACGGTGGTCACAATGTTTGCCTACAGTGTGCGGATCTGTGGCCTGCTTCACAATGACCATGCGCTCGCGGTACCTGTGCAAAAATGCACACGCCGCTCGAATCTGCGCAGCCGTCCGTGCCGCGCCCCCTCCCGGAGGAGAAGCCCCATGTCACACGGCGCCGACGACCTCCTGCTCCTGCTCGCCGTGGTCCGGCACGGGTCCTACGCCGGGGCCGCGGCGGCCCTCGGACTCAGCCACACCACCGTGTCGCGCCGGGTGGCCGGGCTCGAGAAGGCCGTGGGCGCGCGGCTGCTCGTGCGCTCCGGGGACAGGTGGGAGCCCAGCGAACTGGGCCGGAAGTTCGTGGCCGCCGGCGAGGAGATCGAGCACGCCGTGGACGCCCTTCCGCTCGGGCCGGGCGGACGCGGCGGCTCCGTCAGCGGCGTGGTGCGGGCGCTGGCCCCGGACGGATTCGGCGGGGTGGTCATGGGCGCGGCCATGCGGCGGGTCGTCGAGGAGCACCCCGGGGTGCGGCTGGAGATGATCAACGCCGCCCGGCGGCCGCAGACCAATCCGGTGGGGATCGACCTGGAGGTGGTCGTCGGGCGCCCGGAGGTCTCCCGCAAGGAGGCCTTCCACCTGGCGGACTACTCCCTGGGCGTCTACGCCTCCCGCGACTACCTCGCCGCCCACCCTCCGCTCGACACGCCCGAGCAGGTGCAGGAGCACCCGCTGATCTACTTCGTGGACTCCATGCAGGACGTCGCGGAGCTCGACATCCCGCGCCGGCGGTTCCCCCGGATGCGCCAGGGGGTCGGGGCGACCTCCTCCGTGGTGCACGTGGAGCTCACCCGCGCCGGTGCCGGGATCGGACTGCTGCCCTGCTACCTCGCCGCGCGCGCCCCGGACCTGGTGCGGCTCTTCCCGGAGGAGCTGTGGTTCCCCGTGGAGTACTGGGTGGTGTCCCGCTCCGACCTGCTGCGCCGGCCCGCCGTGCAGGCGGTCATGGCCGCGATCCGCGCCGCGGTGGCCGAGATGCGCGAGGAGCTGGTGGCGGCGCCCCGGTGAGCGTCGGCGTTCGCGCACAGCAGGACTCCGTGCACGTCCGGCCACGGGCCGCATACGCTCGAGAACCGCCTTTACCGCACGACCACGACCGAAGGAGTCATCCCATGGAGTACACCCGGCTCGGCAGCTCCGGCCTCCACGTCTCCCGGCTGGCGCTGGGCACCGTCCCCTTCGGCTCCGGCGGAGGCTTCGAGAAGATCGCGGGGGTCCAGGTCGACGAGGCCCGGCGCCAGATCGACGAGGCGCTGGACCGCGGCGTGAACTTTATCGACACCGCCAACCTGTACTCCGGCGGCGACGCCGAGCGGGTCCTGGGCGAGGTCCTCGGGAGCAAGCGCGACGACGTCGTCCTCACCTCGAAGGCGCGGACCCCCACCGGGGACGGCCCGAACGACGGCGGAGCCGGCCGGATCCACCTGACCCGCGCCGTCGAGGACAGCCTGAAGCGGCTGCGGACCGACCACCTCGACCTGCTCTACCTCCACCAGTGGGACGGGCAGACCCCGATCAGCGAGACCGTCGCCACCGCCAACGAGCTGATCCGGGCCGGGAAGATCCGGTACTGGGGCGTGTCCAACTACAACGGGTGGCAGCTGGCCAAGACGGTGTACGAGGCCAGGCTGGCCGGGCTGGAGGGGCCGATCGCGCACCAGGCCTACTACACGCCGGAGGCCCGGGAGATCGAGTACGAGATCGTCCCGGCCGCCCGCGACCTCGGGGTGGCCACCTTCGGCTGGAGCCCGCTGGGCGAGGGATTGCTCAACGGGAAGGTCCGCCGCGGCGCCGAGACCCCGGCCGACACTCGCCAGGGCACCGGGTGGCCCGAACCCCACGTGGTGGACCGGGACCGCGCCTACGACCTGATCGAGCTCTTCGACGAGATCGCCGGGGAGATCGGCTGGTCGATCCCGCAGGTGGTGATCTCCTGGATCCTGGGCCGCCCGGGCATCGACGGGACCGTGATCGCCGCGCGGCGGTTCGAGCACCTGCAGGAGGACCTCGACGCCGCCGAGCTGACGCTGCCGCAGGAGGCCCGCGACCGCATCACGTCGGCCTCGCAGCTGCCCGCCTACTACCCGCTGTGGCACCGGCTGCTCAACGGCCAGGACCGGCCCGAGCCCGCGGAGGCGGAGTTCTACGCCGAGCAGCGGAGGCACGTCCTCGGGGAGGAGCAGGCCTAGCCGCGACGCGGCGGCGCGATCTCACGGCAGCGGGGGAGTGTCCGGCCCGCCTGCCGGTGGGAGGGGCACGTCGGTGAGGCGGACCTCGTACTCCACGACCTCCACGACCCGCGATCCCGAGGTCGCCGCAGCCCGTTCCCGGATCTGCTCCGCGGTGGCCCGGGTGGCGGCCACGGCGTCGGCGTCCTTCCAGAACGTGATCGACAGGGACCGGCCGGTGGCCCGGTCCAGCAGGCTCAGGGCCCCGCGGTAGCCGGGCAGCGATCGGATCTGGGGAGCGATCTCCGCACGCAGCGCGGCCAGCCCGGCGTCGTAGTCCTCCGGGTAGCCGCTGTCATAGGTGGTGATCCGTGCATGCATCCGCCGCTTCCTCTCCGTCAGTGCGAAGGCTGCGCACGTCGATGCGGGCGCCGGTCGTCCCGCCGGCGAGGGACCCGAGTTCCTGGACTGCGCCGGGTGGGCCTCAGGCCGCGATGGATGCCTGGGGGGTCCCGTTCTCGGCCTGCTGGCGCCGGATCAGTTCGGTGCGCCGCTGCCGGACCTCCTGCAGGGACTGCACGGAGCTCAGCTGCTGGGCCGATGCCTGCTCGAAACGCCACACCAGGGCGGCGACCACTCCCAGCAGGCCGAGGCTGAGCAGCATCGTCAGGGCCACGCCGGGCACCACTCCTGCGCTCAGGTCGAGGACCATCCCGGCCAGGGTCACCGCCATCAGCGTCGCACCACTGCCTGCGACGACGTCACCGATTCTCGCTCTCATGTCCGTACCTCCTGATTCGAGGCTAGACCTTTGTCCAGTCGTTTCCATGGATATGCGGTGACGTGTCAATCATTACGTGAAAACTTGTCCGGGTGGTGTCCGGGTACCCGCGGGTGCAGGGCCAGGGCGGCGCTGCCGGGAAGATGCAGCTGGGGAGGGTCAGGGGCGCCGACGGGTGGGCGGCCGGAGGTGTCGGTGCCCTAGCCGCGGAGCCGTCTGTGGCGGCGGCTCGTCCGCCGGAAGTCGCGCACACTGCCGATGATCAGGGCGAGCCCGCCGAGCATTCCGCCGATGAGGGCGCCCTGTGCCATTCCGCCCAGGAGCCCCTCGCCCGGGGTCGCCTCCAGCGACGGTGCCGGTAGCACCGGGTGGCCGGTCAGGACGGTGTAGGTCATGGCGGCGAAGGTCAGCACCATCGCGGCCCCGACGACGACGGTGTTGACCGTCGTCGAGCGGGAGCCCGCGTTCTCGGCCAGCTCCTGCAGATTCACGCCCCGTCGTCCGGCGTACCACAGGGCCGCGACCGAGGGGAGGACCGTCAGGACCAGCAGGACCACGGGCAGGAGCAGGAGTCCGAAGACCGACGCGACGACGGCGCCGAGGAGGCCGATGAAGAGTCCGGTCGTCAGTCCGAAGGAGCTGGCCTCCATGAACACGGCTCGCTCCCGCTCGTCGCCGTAGGCCGGACTGTCGAGGTCCATGATCCGCTGCGCCGCGCGGTCCAGGAAGTTGTCCCTGCGTGTCATCTGCTCTCTCCCGTCTCGTGGGTGAAAAGTTCCTCGACGGTCGCCCCCAGCGTGCGGGCGATCCGCAGGGCGAGGTACACCGATGGTGCGTAGTCGCCCTGCTCGACCGCGATGATGGTCTGCCGGCTCACGCCCACCAGGTCGGCGAGCTGGGCCTGGGTGATGCGCTGCTGCTTGCGGCGCTGTCGCACCGGGTGTGCCGCCGCGGTGGTGGACTCTCGGGGGACCATGGCTACATGTTAGGGATCGTTGACATTCAATGTCCAGGATCTTTGACATTTCGCTGCGGCGGTCGGAAATGGGCATGAGCATGCCCGCGAGGAGTCGAGCCTGAAGGGTCCGGTCACGTGGGTTGTGCGGCGTGGGATCGTCCTCCGGCTCGGAGTCGGCTGGGAAGAACACCCCAGCTCCGGGTCCCCGTCTCCCGGGAGCACCTCCGGGATCTACCCTGTGAGCATGAGTTCGCATCCCCCACGGCGACCGGCCCCCTGGCACCCCGACGCCCCGTCCCCGGACGCCGCCGGGGGCCTCGGCCACCCCGTTCCGCCCGCGGGCTGGCCCGGCGCCCCTGCCCCGTACCCGGGGCGTCCGGGCGGCGCCGCCCCGCCCGCCGGCGTTCCCACGACGACGGAGCCGCTCACCTACTCGGAGTTCTACCGCACGCCCCGCAACCGCTGGTGGAAGGGACTGCTCAGCATCGTGGCCGTCGGCGCCGCGATCCTGCTGATCTCGATCGCGTTGACCCTCGGTGCCCTGGGGATCGACCTCCTCCTGGGCAGCACGACGATGGAGGAGATCGCGAGCGGGCGGATCACCATGACGCCGGCGCTGCTGCTGGCGACCAACCTGTCCCTGATCGCCTCCGCCGGCGTCGCCGTGCTCCTCCACCGGTACCTGCACCGGCAACCGGTGGGCACGCTGCACTCGGTGGCGGGCCGCTTCCGCTGGAACTGGTTCGGCCGGGCCGCCCTGGTCGTCGGGCCGCTGTTCGTGGTCTACGTCGCGGTCGTGGCGCTCGTCGAGGCGCCGGGCCCGCTCTCCTGGGGCGCGACCGCATGGGCCTTCCTCGCCGTCGTCCTGCTGACGACGCCCCTGCAGGCGGCGTCCGAGGAGTACCTCTTCCGCGGCGTCATCCAGCGCGCGGCCGGTTCGTGGGTCTCCGGGGCCGTTCCGTCCCTGGTGCTCGGGACCCTCGTGAGCGCGGTGACGTTCTCCGTCGCGCACTTCGCGACCGACGTGTGGCTCATCGTCTACTACCTCGTCTTCGGGATCGCGATGTCGCTGCTGACCCACGCCACGGGCGGGCTCGAGGCGGCCTCGCTCGTGCACGCGGCGAACAACGTCCTGCTGTTCCTCATGTCCGTGCCCACGGGGCGGATGAACGAGACGCTCGACCGGTCCGCCGGCGTCGGCGGCCCGTTCATGCTGGTGCCGATGGCCGTGATCGCAGTCATTGCGGTCATCCTGATCGTCCTCGCCCGGCGGCGGGGACTGGTCCACCGGGCCGCTCCGCCGACGACCGCCTGAGGCCGTGGACGGTCTCTGCGGGGCGGCTCTGCTCGAGGTCCTCAGCGCCGCGGCCACCAACACCGGTCTGGCGCTGGTGGTGGCGGCCGTGCTCATCCGATGCCTGCACGCCCGGTGGCACCGGACCGAGGCCATCCACGTCTTCGCGGACGGGGCGCACCACCTGCGCTGGCACACCACACGCTACGAAATCCACGAGGAGCCCTGGCCGCATCCGCCGGTCCCTGCTCCCGCCGCGGGGGCCGAGGTGACGGTGTACTTCCACGTCCGCGACCCGCACCGGTGGGCGCTCACCGCCCCCTACCGGACGACGTGGTGGCTGCTCGGAGTCGGCGCCGTCCTCACCGGGATCGGCCTGCTCCTGCCGGTTCTGCTCGGATAGCCGCGCTTCCGGCCAGCACCTCGACTGCTCCGCCCAACGGGGACGCTCGGGCGCACCTCCTCGATAACCACCGGACCGGGCGGTAGCGTGAGCGTCGTTCCACCCCTGTCCCGATACCGGAGGTCGTCGTGAAGATTCGTGGAGCCGTGCTGGAAACCATGGAAGCCGCCGCCCCGTACGCCGAGTCGCAGCCGCTGCGCGTCGAGGAGCTCGAGCTCGGCGAGCCCGGGCCCACCGAGCTGCGGGTGCGGATCACCGCCGCCGGGGTGTGCCACTCCGACCTCTCCGTGGTCAACGGCAACCGGCCGCGGCCCCTGCCGATGCTGCTGGGGCACGAGGCGGCCGGCGTCGTCGAGCACGTGGGCGCCGAGGTCACCGACCTGGCCGTGGGCCAGCACGTGGTCATGGCGTTCCTGCCGCGCTGCGGCGAGTGCGCCGCGTGCCGGACCGACGGGCTGCTGCCGTGCACGGTCGGCTCGAAGACCAACGCCTCCGGCACCCTCATCGAGGGCTCGCAGCACCTCACCTCCGAGACCCGCGGCAACGTCTACCACCACCTGGGGGTCTCCGGGTTCGCCACCCATGCCGTGGTGGACCGCCGCTCCGTGGTGCCCGTGGGCGAGGACGTCCCGGCCGCGATCGCGGCCGTCATGGGCTGCGCGGTGCTCACCGGGGGAGGGGCCGTGATCAACGCGGCGCAGGCCACCCCCGACGACGCCGTGGCCGTGGTCGGTCTCGGCGGCGTGGGACTCGCCGCGGTGCTGGTCGCCAAGGCCGTGGGCTGCCGCCGGGTGATCGCCGTGGACGCGCTGGCCGAGAAGCTGGAGCTGGCGAGGGAGTTCGGCGCCGACGAGGCGCTCACCCCGGACGAGCTCGTGGCGCTGGAGGACAAGCCGCGCGTGGTGATCGAGGCCGCCGGGCACCCCCGGGCGTTCGAGACCGCGTTCAACGCCACCGCCGTGGGCGGGGTGACCGTCACCGTGGGCTTGCCGGCGCCCGGGGCGATGTCCCAGATCGAGCCGCTGAAGATCACTGCCGAGGCCCGCCAAATCATCGGCAGCTATCTCGGCTCCGCCGTGCCCGCGGTGGACATCCCCAAGTACGAGCAGATGTGGCGGGACGGCGTGCTGCCCCTGGAGAAGCTGATCACCTCCCACATCACGCTGGACCGGATCAACGAGGCGATGGACGAGCTGGACGCGGGGCGGGCGGTCAGGCAGGTCATTGAGTTTTAACAGATGGACATAATGGCTTTTTACGGGCGGCCGTCGAATGCAAGTGACAGTAATGCCCAGAACGGCCACAGCCGTGGTCGTAGTCGCGCGAAGGTCGTAGTCCTATCCGGCCCGATAGATTGATGATCTTATTCGGTCTGGAGTGTCGGACACCAGCACCCCGTCCTTAATGGGAAGCTCGGTCTCATGCCTGCTCCCTTCGCTGCTAGTCTGTGCGGTTTTCGAAGCAAAAATGGACAAGTCACCGCCAACCCGAACACCTCGGATGCGAACGATCCAGGCTCTGTTGAACTTGGTCAAGCCCTCTTCAGTGAGCTGGGCGTACCGTCCGAAAAGATGGTTGGGAAAGATGCAGGAGCGCGGATGGAAGAAGCCATCCAGCAACATCTGCAGCCCCTCCGGCCAGATTTGGCAATTTGCCGGTCACGTTCTGCTCTGGAATTTGAACAGTATGCACATCTTAGGGTGTTCCCGGAGTACGTGTCTAAACATAGGGAAGCGGCGCCGAGTCTCGAACAGCTGCAGAAGATCGCTGACCAGTTACCCGCTTCTGTCGCCACCAGTCACTTAAAGAAGGGGCTGGCCAAGGCAACCGCGGAATTCGCGGAACAGGATCGCATGAGCGCGCGTCTGAAGCTCTACATGCCAGAAGAGTCGCTGCTGAAGCTTGACCTCACGTGTGCGTCTGTGGACGAAGGCAGAGAGTCGTTCCTTCACCTAGGCCTATCGTCGAAATGGTCACTCAGGACCGATCGCGCCCAAGATTGCGTTTCACAAGGATCCAAGCTTGCGTCTCAGCGGCGCGGGCCAATGCCGCACTACGCCGTGATCACCATGGAGCCACGTCCGGCAATGCTAAAAATTATTGCCGATCAGTCGGGTTCCGTGGACTACGTCTATCACTTAGATCTGCCAGCTCTGATTCGGGCGATGAAACGGGTTAAATCGGGAAAGCCAGCAAACTGGAGCCCGGGCCTGACGTTCGATCGCCTGCTCAAACAAGGACGGATCCGCGATTACGACGAACTCGTAAGTGCTGTTCAGGCTATCCCGGATCGAGCCAACTCGACCATTCCCCAAGGTGCTATCACGGAGGCCGAAGAAGCGGCGGGAGGTAGCGAAGAGCAGTAATTCGATTCAGCACTATTCTAGGGGCGACGGAACCAGTAAACCTGTATGCCCGTACATGTAGTGAAGCGCTATGCCCTATCGAATCAGCGCTACACCCAGGGCAGGAAGGGTGCCCCAGGTTGAAGGGGCGGTGGAGGGTCGCTGAGGTCGCTGACCTTGACCACTCTTCTGAAAGTGCATGCGACACAATGTCACGCGTTCCTGCTTGATCGGTGTCCCGATGCTCAAGCCCCTCATCTCGCTGTTATGAAAGATCGTCTGAAGCAGACGCCGTACGCGCAGTACTACTCGGAGCGAATTAGAGCATGCAGGTATGTTTCACGGTACTAAGGTGCCTCTCACATGCGATTCGACGATGTCGGCGGCGAGTGTCATGTCCTCGTGTTCCCAAAAGCGCAGAACCTGCCATCCCTGTTCCAGTAGACGGCGGTCGGTGTCCCGATCTCTGGCAATGTTGCCGTCGAGCTTGGTGCGCCACCAAGCACTGTTGTTTTGGGGGCTCGTGGCATGGATGGGGCAGACGTGCCAAAAGCAGCCGTCTACAAAGACCGCAATTTTCTGGCGCGTGAACAACACATCGGCCCGTCGTCGAGGCATGTCCGGAAGTTTCGAGTCCACGCGATAGCGCAGGCCCCGGCTGTGAAGTTCCTTCCTAAGCAAAAGCTCAGGGGCCGTGTCACGGCGCCGCTGGAGTGACATTCTGGCCGAGGTCGATGCATCCACGGCGCACGGGAGAACGGTCGGGGGTCTCTTTCTGGCCCCGTCCTGTGCGCCGGGCCTTCCTATCGGCGGCATGCTATCCACCGTTCAATTGTCGCTCATGAGCGAGGGGGCATGGTCGGTATGTGTTCTGTCACCAAGCCTTTAGGCTGCCCACAGTGGTGACGCTGGCCTCACACACTCCCTTTCCCTGCGGCGGTAGCAGTGAAGCCATGACCACGGGATCACTCGGAGGTGTCACTTTCCAAGGTCGGCTGTCAACCTGAATAAATATGCCGGGTCATCACGATCACCGGTTCACTGCGCAACAGCTGACGCGCCGGCTGAAACTTAATCGAGAAGGCCCCAAACCCTAGAGTTTGTAGAGCGGAGCGCATAGTGGCTGAAGACAAGAATCCCTTTGGAGCCGATGTGATTCCGCGAGTCCCATATGTAATTGATGTTGTCGACTTGATGCGCGTCCGTTTCGGTGGAGGCATGAGTGCCCAACTCGTAACGTGGCTCACGGAAATTTATTTTCATCATATTTTAATTTAACCCCTGATATTCCATGTTGCGCGCACCTCTTCATGCGGTGCTTTAAAAGCGGTCCTCATCTGTCTTGCCACAGCTGCTGCCAGACCCACGGGGACGGCGTTGCCGATTTGACGAGCAATCTGAATCTTGCTACCACACCAGAGGAAGCTATCGGGAAAATCTTGCAGCCGAGCAGCCTCGTGATGGGTGATTACGCGATTTACTCTATTTGATGGATCTATTGGATCCCATTGGGGGTGAAGATACTGACCCTTCTCCGGCTTGAAAAATTCCGTGCGAATGGTAAGGGAAGGGGCATCCCACCGCATGCGGCCCATCACGTCCGTCGTGCCGGCCGCCTTGTTTTTCCAGCAGTTGGGCTGGAGTGCCGTCGGCAGGTTGAACCGGCCTCCTCCGGGAGGTACGTGATCGTAACGCTGCAGGGAGAGCGGCCGCGGGTTCCGTCCGATGTGAATCTCTTCGGAGGTGAATGCGCCGGCGATCTGGTGCCCGAAGCACTCGGTGACGCGGTCAGGGAGTTCCGTCAAATCAGGCTGGGCAGGGAGTCCGTCGATCCTGTCCCTGACCGTTCGCCACGGTATAAGTCCTCCGAGCCCGTCCTTGGAGTGTGTCGGCGCAGGGGGTTCTATGGCTCCTATTCGGGAACCGATCAGAATAGTTCTCGGGCGTCGCTGTGCGACTCCGTAGTCAGCCGCTAGCAGGACACGCCAACGCAGCTCGTACTCGGCGAGCATACCGCCATCAGCCTCGTCCAAAAGCATCTGGAACTCGGTGCTTTTCGAAAAGCGTTCGACGTTTTCCAGAACGAAGACCTGCGGTCTTGCCTTCCTGACGACGCGGATGTACTCCTTCCAGAGCTTGTTCCGGGGATCGTTCACGTCCTTGCTGCCCAAGTTGGAGAACCCCTGGCATGGAGGACCACCGATGACGATGTCGGCCTCGGGGATGTACGCGTCCGGAAGCTCCAGGATGTCACCAAAATACATGTGCTCCTCCCCAAAGTTTGCCGCATACGTGGATGCTGCCGCTTGGTCGAACTCGACGGCCAAGACAGGTTTGAATCCTTCTTGGACAAAACCCTGGGTCATCCCACCGCAGCCTGAGAAAAGGTCGATCATGGTGATAGAAGTAGTAGTCACGGTGCTCCTAAGAATTACTTTGTTGCCATCGAGCGCGTGCGCGTTGCACGCCTGGAGCGGTTGCCCCCACCCCAACCATCGGTCAATAAATATTTGTCCAAAGATCGGGAGGCGCCTGACTTGTTCTGTGTTGCGTTGCAGTCTATGCAGCGTGTCCGACTCAATAACTGTCGGTTTGTCCTCATCCGGTGTACCGGAAACACGCGGACCCATGGGTTTGCTTCCGCGTAAGGTGGACGCGTCCACTGCTACTGCCATGCGTGGAGTTGAGGGAGCTGCTCCTGGTCAAAAGGCTCGTGTTCTTCGGAGTCGTGACGATGGATCTTGATCTCGACCCCTGTGGCCGGTGGACAGCGCGGCCCCAGTCGAGTAATTGGCTTTCGGAAACGAAAGGTTGTGGTGGGCCGAGGAACCCGCGAAAACATGGAAGAACCCACGTTGGTTCATGCTTCTGGTTATATTTATATGCGAGTACATCCGTCTCGAGGTGGTTACGGGGCGCTTCAAATCTGCATATTGACGATGTTGTGACACAGTCGTAGATCCGAGGTCCAAGTGGTGAACCCGACTGAATACCGCCTGATAATGTTCCGGTTTTCACAGCGAACCTCAGGCGTGCTTCAGCCATAAGGTGGCGCGAAAAAACGGTGTGGTCGTCGTGGCGCAGTCGGCGAACAAGAAGTGCTGCGTCGAGGGCGTTGACGTCCCCTCGATCCCGGTGGGGGGCGATGCAGTGTTGTCGAGACGCGACCACGTCACCGATTCCGTCTGCCAGCACTCCCGCTTGGGATTCATCCCGAGCGGGAGTGCCAGCTTTGTATGCGCCCGTCGCCGACCCGGGCAGATCCCGGATTCAGGTCCGGATGCGTTTGCGGTGCAGGTTCAGCTGGGCCCATGATTTCGCGCCAGTATCATCACCAATCGATGCTGCTGATCATCGCGCGTATCCGTCCCGACTAACACTCTTACGTCCTGTCGGCACGGGGGGGGGGGCTTCCTTGACTGTTGATCAGGGGAACAGGCGGCCTCCATGCATCAATCCACGACAGCCCAGTCAGCAGGACCCCGGCCCGCATCCCTCATTGCACCCGAGCGGTCACTACGTGTGCTCTGGGATCAATGGGGCCTGGGCCGGTCAGGACTGAGTCGCCACGAGTACCCAAAAAGGCTCACTTTCACCGGACGTGTGCGGTGCCTCCACTGATAGAGGGTCCAGGAACTTCGCACACAAAGGTGCACTCCTGCTGGTGTCCTCCCAAGCGCCTCGCACTGCTTCGTCGAGGGCCTCCGGGTCGAGTTCATGGCCGAGGGCTGCTGCCAGGACATGGGCGGCCAGTCGTGGGGGGATGGCATTTCCGATTTGTTGGGCGACGTCGTTGCCGGACCAGGGATAGTCAATGGGGAAGGTTTGAAGTTGACCGGCCTCGGAGAGGTCGAGCCGGTCGAGTTCGCGGCCGTCGTCCGACACCAGGCGATTGCGCGAGATCTTTCCGGTGACCGTGAAGGCGGGTTCGGCCGAGGTGCGACGGCCACGAGCCTTCGGGTCGCCACCGGTTCCGTAGTTGGAGATGACCACGAAGGAGCCGGCTCGTTTGAGCGTCCCGCCGATGGTCTCGCACGGTAACAGCGGTGATTGTACGGGTGAGCTCGTCGTCTTGTTGAAGCGGAGGTGGGTGGGTCGTGGGAGGCGGGGCGTGTGGTTCCGGTGAGCGATCAGGATGGCTCGTCGACGGGTTTGTGGAACCCCGAATTCCTCTGCGTGCAGGATCCCCGTAGCGGTCTTGTAGCCAATGCCTTCCAGCACCTTTGCCATGGCCTCCCATACGGGCAGTACAGCCGGTACCTGCTCCAATACGATGACCTCGTAGGGGTGCTCCCGTCGATGGGCTTCCAAGGCCCAGCGCAGCGGTTGCAGCACCAATCCGGTGCGCTCATCATCGAGGGCGGTCAAGTCCTCGGCGATATCGTCTCCGTCAGCCATGCGCTTGACGAAGGACAGGACCTGGTCCAACGCCTTGCGGCCGGCGCCCGTGCCAGCCACGGTGTAGGTCTGACAGGGAGGTCCGCCGGCGAGTATGGTCGCCATGGGGAATTCTCCAGGGGCGTGATCGCGAACATCGCCCTGCACGGTTCCTAATCCGGCGTAGCGCCTGGTGGCACAGGCGTTCTTGTCCCACTCGATCCCAACCACTGATATCCCCAGCCAATGTGCGGCTACGTCGAGTCCGCCGGGTCCGGCGAAGAGGTCCACCATATGGTAGGGCGGTGACACAGGTGGTTGCGGATGTTCATAGGCCATGGTGATCGATTCTATCGAGCTGTCGACCCATGTCGGACCAGCGCCCCTATGAATCAGGAGGGCAGTACGGACCGCGCTGTCGGTGCCACCGCAACCTATGGCCGGAACGAGTGGCGACCGGGTGTACTGCTTCGCCGTGCGACCGGCGAAGCCCTGATCGACAGGAGCATGGGTCAGCCGGTTGGCCCCACGGTCAGCGGAATGACGCCTCCAGCCTCTCTTTCGAGATCCAGGAAAATATAAAGAGTTGCCGTCTCATCGACGATCGTGGCGGTGTTCACCTCTTCCAAGATTTCCTGTATCCACTCGGGACAGGAGCTGATCATCGGTGTTCCCCTGCGTCGCCGGTCCTGCGCCGTCAATACCCCAGATCTAACTATTCCTGATTTGTGAAGGTCGATTTGTGAATCGATATCAAATAGAGTGTGAAATCGCCCACGGCGGGTTGCCTTCCAGTCCAGGATGGCTCATCGGTGGATACAAAGAGCCGTATTGCTCGCCTGTTCCGCAGAATTGCGCAGTCCGCCCTCATCGCTGCCAGCACAGGCGTGCTATGCAGTGCATCGGCCAGACTAAGGCAGTTTTCACCTGTGAAGCCCTCGATTGAGGGCCGGAGCGAGAAACTATCCAATGGTCTCAGAACAAGAATTCAGACGGAAAGGAGGTCTTGAATTTTTCCGGACTCAGCGAGATCCACGCATTATTGGAGATGTCGTAGCCTCTCTCGGCCGCGGTCTCGAGATCCTCGCGCCAGGCGCCGCACAGCACTATGAAGCCGTGACGATCTAGAACTTTTGGTTTGGCCTGACGGGCGCGTCGTATCGGGTCCTTTTTTCCTGAGCAGACAGTCTCGATCGAGCTGCGAGGGAAAACGATGTCGGGCAGAAATCCGAATAAGGAGGTCAGGCGTTCTGTCTGACCGACACGGGGAGCGAAGACGATGGCAAGCTGATCAGAAGTGAGTAGTTTGAGCGGCTCAGGAGGTAATGGGGTCCAGTCCAGCACGGTCAAGGAGTAGGTCCGTATAGCACCGGCCCCAATGGTGCGCTTCTTATCCTTGTTCGGTTTGTTGAGCCAAGCGCGGTGAGTGCGCATCAGCAGTGCCCGATGACGCATGTTCTTCGTGTCTACCTCGGACAGCAGGCAGACCTCGCACTGCCCCTCGGTGGGGATCATCCAATTATTGCGCACCGTCGCCTTGAGCTCGACAGGTACCCCGTCAATTACAGTGTCAAGCGGGCGCTCCTTAAGCAGGTCCAGCGCGTTGATGATCCGGTACTGCAAGTTTGTCCCGACCGCGGACCGCTCGTCGGAGTCGACCTCGTCGGAGTTGAGATCGAACCGCCCCGTCCTCGAGCCATCAAGGACGTACTTTACGGCGTCGTCCACAGCGACCGTCAGAAGGCTAGCCAGATCCTTGTTCTGCAGCCATCGGAAAACCCTTTGGAGTTCATCGTCCTCAACAGGGGGCAGAATCGCGTGCGGAGAGAACTCCTCGACAACTATGCCCTTACGCTCTCTGGGGTCACGCAAGCAACTGGACCCAGGGGCGGCCAGTACACGCTTAAAATTTTCCACACAAGCGAAAATACACTGTTGACGCATATGGGAGCCGCATAAGCTCCCTAGGGGCACTCCTCCACAAAGGTCAGCTGTTCCGCCTCGTCCCCGGACGAGCTGTTTCACTAGCAAGCTGATGTGATGCGCAGGAGAATCGCCGCCATATTATCGAGGCTCCGCTAAGGCAGTCACCGAATTCCAGATGACCAGGGGAGTGCCTCGTGACTCAAGGATGGTGCAACAGCTATTTCGCCGCAGTTGTCCATCCCAGATGACGACGACGGCCAGGGCGACCCCAACGCCGGTGGTGACCACACTGCGGTTGTAGTGCACCACCAGCCAGCGGTCGGGACGATATGCGTACGACAGCCCAGCCCATATAACTCACCGACGGTCACAGTCCCACGTCACTCCTAAGGGACGGCCATCATCATCCACGCCAATGCACGCGACACCGGCAGTATCCCGCCATTCGGGCTTGGAAGAGCACTATCAGCGTCCATTATGGGCCGGTCCTGACCCCGTCCTCGACCGACACCACCGTCAACGGCAGCACTTGCCCACCCCCAGTATTAACGTAGCGCCCATAATCCAGCTTACCGAGCCCACCTGCAGAAACCGCAATGATCCACATGTCCGCGTACCGTCCACTCGATGACTTGTGCAGAGAGGCACCCCCGGGCCGATGCCAGCGCAGAACCTTTTTACCGTCGGCGACGGAGTACTCCTCCGAGGTGCCCGCCACGCGCATAGACACCCCCCAGTGGATCTGACGGGACGACGGTAGGCTAGGCGCTTACCGTTGCTGTGAGAGGTGATTCGGCCACAGCATTGGGAGATGAACCCCGCCAACGCAGCAAGGGGACCACCACTGGGCGTGTGGAGCCCAAGGGTTATCAAAACCCCCGCACGACGGTCTCCTCACTTCGCAGTCAGTACCTGCAGCCTGTCGTCAGGCGCCTCCACGGACCAGTAGATCTTGTCGCTGGCCCGTCGCACGGATGCATTGGGCACGGCGACCGAAAGCAGGACGAACAAGTCGTCGCTGGTCGGCTCACCGGACTCCGCCGGGTCATAGGCCAGGTAGGCCATGACAACCCCGCGGCCCGCCAAAGGCAGCAGGTCGGCCAGGCCCTTCCCCTGCGCCAGGGGTAGCACCGCATTGGCGTGCTTCCGGTCGGAGCCCGGGAAGTCGCCGCGCCGCTCACGGCGCGAACGCTTGACGACCGGCACGGTACCGAGGCCCTCGATCATCATGTGCTCGACACCGTCAGGTTGGTGCCACGCGAGCGCCCATTCCTTGATCCGGCCATCGTCCGTGGCGGTGTGGAGGAATTTCAGGGTGGGATGGTAAGAGACGGCCCATTTTTCTTGCCAGATGTGCTTGTCGAGCAGTTGGAGGAGTGCTGGGGCGCTCATGGTGCCGAGGCGGAAGGGAAGGGCCGAGCCGCGGTGGCCCGGTATCTGGACTGACGTCGTGGTGTGTTGCAGGAGGGAGAGGCCGACATCGGTGAGGTTTTTGCGCAGGGCGGTGGGGGAGGTGGGGATGCCGTAGAGGTCTTTGAATCCTCCGATGGTCGCCTCGGAGGTGATCACGGCGTTGTACATCTTGTTGCGAGCGGTGGGTTTGAGCCAGGCGAGGCTCTGTTGAACTTTGGGTGGGATGTTGACCGGCAGCATCAGGGGCTTGTCGTTCTCGTCGAGTCCTTCGAATTTGCGCAGTTCGGCGCGGAAGTGTTCCTCGTCGATCAGGAGTGCTTCGAAGGCGCGGTAGAGCTCTTCGGGGATGTACAGGCGGACCAGGTCGCGGTAGCCCTGGCGGAAGCCAAACCAGCGCCCGGCTTGCATCAGGGTGTCGGCCTGGCCGGCCTTCCGTCGGTAGTAGGACACGGTGAGTCCCTCGACGGTGAACCCGCGGGAGAGCTGGGTGCCGCCGACGAGGATTTTCCATACCTTGTCGGCCTGGAAGTCCAGCGCCTTCTGGTTGGCCTGGATCTCCTTATCCGAGTTCACGACGAGGACGGGGTCGGTATCCTTCCTGATCTCTTGCAGGGCCTCCCCGATGTAGGATTCGAGCTCCTCGAAGGTTTCCGGGATCAGGTGGCCTTCCGGGCGAGCCCTCATGACGGGCTGGAAGTCGTTGACGAAGAGGCTCTTCAGACGCTCTCGTCCCACGCTGGTGCTGTGCGCGGCCTGTTTCCAGAGCGAGCGGACGGCCTCGGCGGCATCGGCGTGGTGGATCGTCCTGACCGATTCGTGCACCAGCATGGTGTGGTGCTTGAAGGAGAGCCCCTCGTTGGCCTCACGGTACTTCTTGACGGCACCGGACAGGACCCAGGCGTCGATGGCCTCCAGCAGTTCGCGGTTGCGTGTGGGCACGTCCTCCTCGGGGTCGCCCTCGAGGTAGCGGATGTGGGCTTCTTCGTTCGAGGTCTCCACGGTGGGCCGCTCGCCGTCCCAGCTGGTACCGACGTCGTGGAACTCCTGCACACCCATGTAGCCCGGTGGCCGACGTAGTGAGATCACGAAGTCGGTGGGGAACAGATCGATCTCGTCCCCGGGGTCAACGAACACGTTGGCGTACGGAGTCGCCGTGTACCCGACGTACTGGGCGCGCGGACACAGGGCGAGGATCTCCCGGATCTTCTCGTTGATCGCCGTGCGCTTACCGGCATTGGTGGTCGCCTTCAGGGACGTGCGGTTCGTGGTGTCCGGCGACGCGACGTCGGCCTCGTCGTCGATGATCAGCACCGGCAGTTCCTTGAGTCGGTCTTTCAGGGGTTTGAGATCCTGGATCAGCTGCTTGAGCCCGCTCTTCTCCTTCTTCACAATCGCGACATACGCCGCGGTCCCCTGCAGGTTCACCGGGGCGTTGAGCGGCTTCGACTTGTCGGCGCGTGAGAAGCGGAACTGCGAGATGCCTTCAGGCAGCCGGCGGTAGTCGCGGTGCAGCGTCGTAGCGCGCCGGATAGCAGGAACGTTGTACTGATCCAGGGCAGCACCGTGCGAGACAAACTTGCCCTGGTCCCAGTCCTCATCGGTCAGATAGTCCTGCTCTTTCTGCACATCGGGATCGTCCTCGTCCCCGCCGGCCAGAATGTTCTCGACGCCGATCAACTCCATGTCCATGCGGCGCTGTGTCTGGGCGCGTAGAATCTCGATCGTTCCGGTCAGAACAATGATGAGCCGGTATCCGGCATCGATCGCCTTTGCCGTCACTCCGGTGAAGTTGGCCGTCTTACCCGACTGCACATACCCAACGACAAGGCCCTTCGTGCGCTTGGCGTCAGCTCGGCACGGATCCGAGAGCCGCCGGACCACCTGGGTGGACGCCTCGTCGAGGGAAGCAATTGCCTCACCTCCCCACCCCTTCTGATCGCGCAGATAGTCGCGGTAGTGACTCCAGTAGACATTGGGGCGCTCGCTGCTGGCAGCGTCATACCATTTGGTGAAGTCGGTGGAGATGACGATGTCGGCCTCTTCGGCGACCGGCATGCGCTCGTCGAGAGCCGTCAGCGCAGAACCGGTCAGGCCCAGCTTCTCGTACACGGCACGGCGCCGCTGCTGCGTCTTTGGCGCACCGGTGAGGTCTGCGGACTCCGCTGCGTCCCACCCCGCCAGTGCGATGCGCATCTGCGCCAGCGCCGCGTCGTTCTCGGAGATGCCCCGAATCCATGAGGCAAAATCGTCCTGGCTGACGGGCGTGCCACCGTTGAAGCCTGTGAGCGCCGGCAGCAGCTCGAAGGGCCGGCCGCCAGCCATACCCGTCATGAGGTTACGCAGCGCAGGAGTCCACGTGGGCGCGGTATAGGTCTGCACGATGTTCAGTGCTCCTTGTCTTCGACGAATCCGGGCAGGGCCAGCAACGGGGTGTGGGGCAGGGGTGTCACGTCGACCTGATAGACGACACCGGAGATCAGATGGGGGTCGGGGACGACAGCAGAAACGCGTCGCGGTGTTAGGGCCGGGAACGAGTCGTCGACCAGATAGGCTCGAGGCCAGCTGCGCAGTGTCCAAGAGGTCGTGTACAGGTCCGCGTCCTCGTCACGCCATCCGGCCCCAGCCAGCCGTTCCTCCAGGTCGAACACGACCGCGGCGGCCGATGCGCGCAGTGAGGCGACAATCCCAGACAGAGTCTGTCCGTCGTGATGATTAGTGCGCGTCAACTGCACAGACACGAGGTGCAGGGGCAGACCGTCGACCGACGGGACCAGCTGCCCCAACCCATGGATGACATGGCGGCGGGCCTCGCCGATCGTGGTCTTCACCTCGAGGTAGGTGCCCGGGAGCGTGAAGTCGTGCTCCTCACCGAGCGGTCCCTGCCACGAGGAAACTGCCTCCACGGCCCCGTATACCCGGATCGCATGGTCCAGCAGCAGAAGTTCTCCGAATAGACCGACCTCCGCTTCGATGGGAAGCGCACCACGGGTGGAGAGCACGTCCTGGTGACGTTCCAGAGCAACAGCCAGGGAGTGTGCGAGAGTGCGTCCATGGAGCTGGATTTCGTCGATGACTGTGGTCAACAACCCGTACACACCATGCAGGCCTCCTTCGGGCACGGTGACGGTCAGCTCTCCCACATCGTCCTCGTCGCTGACCACCGATTGGTAGTCGATGTGCGTGAAACGGGACGTGTCGGGCTCGGGACGGGTGTACGGAGTGGTGAGCGTGAGGCGATCCGTCACCGGATCCAGGCCGAGCCGGACCCAGGGGGAGCCGGAGACCGGAACCACCATGGGCGCACCGGTGGACCACAACAGGTTGAGGGTGTCCGGTGTAAGGTGCCGAGCGTCAGAAGGCCACCCCGCCGTCATGGCTGCTTGTCCCCACGCATCCTGGCCTCCTCCATCACGGCCGCGCCGAGCACGGCCTTCCACAGCTCTATCTGATCCCTGTCACGAGCGCCCAGGACCTGACCCTCGTAGATCTCATGCGTCAACAGGTACAGGAGGGCCTTGACCACGGGAGCGTCGTTCAGGCTGCCTCGCTCGGGCGTGAACAGAGAACGGTATCGGGCGTTGAGGTACAGGACCCGCTCCGGGAAGTCGACATCGACGAACTCGTCTTCCGGCAGGTTCTTCCACCGCAGGTGCATCTCGTCCCCCTGAATCAGAGGCAGCTCAGACTCGAAGGCCTTGCGCACTCCCGGAGCGAAACCCTTGCCCGGGGTGATCGCAGGCTTCCGGCGTGCCACCCGACGCTTGTTCGCCATCGTGTAGGCCTGCTCGGCGTCGGCGAGGAACTCCTCGAAGCCCGTCCCGTCCTCGGAGACGGCGCGCGAGACCGCCTCGTGGAAGGCGTGCTGGAAGCGAACCCCCTGCTTCTCCGAGTTCATCGTGACGAACCCTTGGATCGCCTCAGGGTCGTCCAGGACCACACGGGCCAGCTGCCGTTCCCGGGACGGGACGGCGGTGTCCGCCCACGACCCCGCGTGAAGAAGCCGGTCGTTGCGGTAGATGAAGAACCCCTGCAGCTTCTCACCGTTGCGGTCCCCGATACGGAAACCGGTGATGTCCTTCTTCGCCGGCCACACGTGGGCGGTCATCGAGATCTTTTGCTCACCGACGGCGGCCACGAGAGTCTTCGGGTACCCCGGATGACCCGACACGGCGTAGCCGAACGGGTCGATTGCCGATACCGGAACGGCCAGCGCGCCACCGCCGGCGTCAATCTCGTCCACGGAGATGTCGATCCGCAGACGCCCCGAGGCGATGAGGCGGTGGAAGACGACACCGAGGTGGACCCGGACCTTGTTCTCCTGGTCATCGAGCCACTCCACGGCCGCCGCCGGGCTGGCGCCACGGTAACCGTGCCGAATACCGGTCCAGACGACGCTCGTACCCGAGGTCCTTCCCGTGTGCACGCTGCGGGCCTCGGCAGCAGCAGCGGCCCTGTTGGTGGACAGTAGCTCGCAGGAGAAGTCGCGGGAGAAGTCCGCACGCACGATACGACGTCCGACCGGCTCCGTGCCGTCGCGCTGAGACCACACCGTCAGGGTATCGGCGTGCGCGAACGAGGCGGCCTTCAAGCCCATGCCGAAGTGCCCGAGGTCCGAGGTCACGTAGTCTCGTCGATGTCCAATCGTCATGGCCTGGGTCGCGGCTTCCTGGTCCATGCCGGTCCCGTCATCCAGGACCTCCACACGGGCCAGATGAGAGCCTCGTGTCAGCAGCCGCACGACGACGCGACCGGCACCGGCGTCGATCGCGTTGTCGACCAGGTCCGCGAGCGCGGATTCGAGAGTGTGGTGAGCTCCGAGACTTTTGACCAAACCGGCATCGGGGGCGAGCTGGATGGTTTCAACGACGTCGGCGTCGGCCACGGGCGTCTTCCTGCTTTCTGTGCTCACGTGTCGCGGGGACGGCCTGTGAATAAGGCGAGGGAGCAGGCCATGAAGGTGTATCAAGGTGAACCGACACAATTCACTGCCGGTCAGGTCCCTACTTCGGCATCATAGAACGTATATTTCTCCCCTTTCGCCGATGCGCGCAGGGCCTGCGGGGCCACCACTTTGGGCTCGGTTGGGTCCCCCCGTGCTCTCACCGCATTGATACCGTGTCCACGGTTGCTACGAGCAGACGTTTCCCACCACCGGTCTGCTCCCATCTGTTCCGTACCGCTCTGTCGAGGGCTGCGGGGTCGAGCTCACGGCCGAGGGCGGCTGCCAGGACGTGGGCGCCCAATCGTGGGGGGATGGCGTTGCCGATCTGCTGGGCAATGTCGCTGCCGGACCACGGATAGTTTGCGGGGAATGTCTGTAGTTGACCGGCCTCGGCCTCTTTCAGCCGCGCGAGCTCTAGGCCGTCGTGGGTTACCAGGCGGTTACGCGATATTTTGCCGGTGACCGTGGCGGCCGGTTCCTCGGAGGTGCGTCGTCCACGAGCCTTCGGGTTCCCGCCTGTGCCGTAGTTGGAGACGACGACGAACGGCTCTGGTCGTTCCAGTGTGCTGCCGAGGGTCTCGTAGGGCCGCAGCACGGCCTCCCAGGGCAGCAGCGGTGGATGCTCCTCCTCACGCCCCTGTCCCTTGCGGAATCGGCGGTGCGTCGGTCGCGGCAGGCGGGGTATGTGGTCGCGGCGGGCGATCAGAACGGCTCGTCGTCTGGTTTGCGGGACGCCAAACTCCTCCGCGTGCAGGATGCCGCATGCGGTCTTGTACCCGGTGCTGTGCAGGGCCTGTGCCATGGCCTTCCAGACTGGCAGCACGGCTGGTACCTGTTCCAGCACGATGGTCTCGTAGGGGCGTCCCTGTGCGTATGCTTCCAAGGCCCAGCGGAGGGGTTGCAGCACCAGTCCGGTACGTTCGTCGTCCAGGTGCGCCAGCTCAGCGCTGACGTCCTCTCCGGCGGCCATGCGTCTGATGAAGGCCAGGACCTGCTCCAACGCCCGGCGTCCGGCGCCCGTTCCGGCCACGGTGTAAGTCTGGCAGGGAGGTCCGCCGGCGAGGATGGTCGCATTGGGGAACTCGGCGGGACCGTGTTGGCTGACGTCTCCCTGCACCGTTTTCAGGCCGGCGGCGTGCCGGGTGGCGCAGGCATTCTCGTCCCACTCGATGCCGACCACTGAGATGCCCAACCAGTGGGCGGCGACGTCAAGTCCACCGGGGCCTGCGAAGAGATCGACCATCTTGACAGGCGGTGACATGGGCAGCTTCGGCTGTACAGGGGTCATAAGCCCGAACTTTATCGGGATGTCGGCCGCGGTAGAGGAACCTCCACTCAAGCCGTGATCACCAGTGCTCACTCACATTGCCGGGCTCCGGACGGACTCCCCCATAGGCCTTGCTGACTTGGTGAGACCCATGCGTCCTACTGCGAGTAGCGCGCCAATCAGCCAGTAACCCCTGCTAGAGCGCTGCCTCATCCCCTCCGATTACGCCCGGCAGGGAGTTCGCGGTGTGAGCTTCTCCACCGATGATGTACCCACCTCAGCAGCGCGCAAAAGTACCAATCCGCGCAGGATTAATCGGCTAGTGGCCCGCGTCACACCTCCGTAGCGTTGAGGACATCGCGCACCGGCTGCCCGCTCTTCTGCTCGCCAGGTGCCTCCCACTTGGTGTCCACGAAGGAGTACTTCCGCATGTTCGGCATGCCCCGCCGCCTGCTTTTCGGCTATCTTGCCCTCGCCGTCTTCATGACCGGTGATGGTTTTGAGCTCACGTTTTTGTCCCGCTTCCTCGTCGAGAACGGCTTCACGCCCACCCAGGCCGGCCTCGTCTTCACCGTCTACGGCCTGGTGGTCGCCGTCTCCGCCTGGACCACCGGCGTGCTCGCCGAGGTCATCGGCGCCAAGCGCCTGATGGTCCTCGGTGGCGTCCTCTGGATGGTCCTGCACGTCCTGTTCCTCACCGTGGGGCTGCAGAGCGTGGTCGGCACGATCCTCATCTACGCCCTGCGCGGGGTCGCCTACCCGCTGTTCATGTACTCCTTCGTGGTGCTCATCGCGCAGTCGGTGCACCCCAGCCGCCTGGCCTCGGCCATGGGCTGGTTCTGGGCGTCCTTCTCGCTGGGCATCGGCGTGATGGGCGCCTACGTGCCCAGCCTGCTGGTCCCGGTCATCGGCGAGTACGCCACCCTGTGGGCGTCCCTGCCCTTCGTCGCGGCCGGCACCCTGATGTGCGCCTTCCTGGTCCCCGGCGCCCCGCCCGAGACGGACCTCTCCCAGAAGCTGCACGGCGCGGAGCGCACCCGCGAACTGCTGCGTGGGGTGACCATCCTGGTGGAGAACCGGCAGATCGCCCTCTCCGTGGTCATCCGCGTCCTGTGCAACCTCACGCTCTACGCCTTCCCCATGATGATGCCGCTGTACCTGACCACCGGCGAGATCGGTGGCGCGGCCTGGTTCTCCCTGCCCGAGTGGATGATGCTCTGGGCGATCATGAACACCATCACCATCGGCGCCAACATCGTCTGGGGCCGGCTCGGTGACCGCTACGGCTGGATGCGCCAGATGCGCTGGTTCGGCTTCGGTGGCATGGCCCTCGCGGTCCTCGCCTTCGCCTACGTCCCGGTGTGGTTCGGTCCCAGCTTCCCGGCGATGGTCGGGGCCGCCGTGCTCTTCGCCCTGTCCGTCACCGCGTTCGTCCCGATGGGCGCGATCTTCCCGGCTCTGGCCCCCGAGCACCGCGGCGCGGCGATCTCCGCCCACAACCTCGCCTCCGGGCTGACCACGTTCCTCGGCCCCGGCATCGCCACCCTGCTGCTGCCGGTGATCGGCCCGATCGGGGTGTGCTGGGTCTTCGTCGGCCTGATGCTCCTCGGCACCGTCACCACCTTCTTCATCCACCCGCCCCAGCCCGGCATCACTACCGCGGACGGCCGGATGCTCCCGCGCCGCGACCGCCTCGCCGTCGCCGCCTGAAAGGACCTGACACCATGAACCCCACGACGCTCACCGCCAGCACGAACTCCAAGACCACCACCGCGAAGACCCCGAACACCCAGGAGAGCACCATGGACGCCGTCGTCCTCGAACGCCAGCACGAGATCCAGGTCCGGCCCGTCCCAGGGCTGCGTCCGGTGGGTCCCGGCGAGGTGCGCATCGGCGTGCACACCGTGGGCATCTGCGGCAGTGACGTCCACTACTTCACGCACGGGCGGATCGGGCCCTACGTCGTCGAGCACCCCATGGTCCTCGGCCACGAGGCCTCCGGCACGGTGCTGGAGGTGGGGGAGGGCGTGGACCACCTGGCGGTGGGGGACCGGGTCTGCATGGAGCCGGGCATCCCCGACCCGCGCTCGCGGGCCGCGCGCCTGGGCATGTACAACGTGGACCCGGACGTGCAGTTCTGGGCCACGCCCCCGGTGGACGGCTGCCTGCAGCCCGAGATCGTCCACCCCGCCGACTTCATCTACAGGCTGCCGGAACAGCTCTCCCTGGAGGAGGGCGCCCTGATCGAGCCCTTCGCCGTGGCGGTGCACGCGGTGACCAAGGCCGGCCTGGCGCCGGGCGACGTCGTCGTGGTGCTGGGCGCCGGCACCATCGGGGTGCTCACCGCCATCGCGGCCGCCGCGAGCGGGGCGTCCCGGGTGTACATCTCGGACGTGGCCCCGGAGAAGTTCGCCAAGATCGAGGCCTATCCGACGATTCACCCGGTGGACGTGTCCCGGCAGGACCTCGGCGAGGTGGTGCGGGGGGCCACCGACGGCTGGGGCGCGGACGTGGTCTTCGAGGCCAGCGGCAGCCCGCACGTGTTCGGCGGCCTGTGGGAGCTCCCCGCGCCCGGCGGGACCGTGGTCCTGGTCGGCATCCCCGTGGACCCGGTGCCCCTGGACGTCGCCGCGGCCCAGGCCCGGGAGCTGCGGATCGAGACCGTGTTCCGCTACGCGAACTCCTACCAGCGGGCCATCGAGCTCGCGGCGTCGCCGGCCGTGGACCTGGCGGCCCTGATCAGCGCGACCTATCCGTTCACCGACGCCGTGGCCGCGTTCGAGCGCGGCGCCGAGGGCCGCCCCACCGACACGAAGATCCAGATCCGCGTGGCGGGGGACTGACCGTGGAGGCCACCGCACGGAGCGCGACGACGGAGGACGCCACCTCCCCGGTCCGGGAGCTGGTGATCCCGGACCCGTCGAGCTCCGTGCGGTGGCACCAGCACGACTGGCCCCACCCCCTGGCCCGCTGGCACTACCACCCCGAGGTGGAGGTGCACCTGATCCGGGAGTCCTCCGGGACGGTCATGGCCGGCGACTACGCGGGGCCGTTCGGACCGGGGCACCTGAGCGTCATGGGCTCGTTCCTGCCGCACAACTGGATCTCCCACCGCGACGACGACGAGGTGGTCCGGAACCGGGACGCCGTGCTCCAGTTCGACCAGGAGCGGTTCTTCGCCGCCGCCGGGACGCTGCCCGAGCTCGAGGCCCTGCGGCCCCTGCTGGAGGCCGCGGCCCGGGGCATCGAGTTCACCGGCCGCACCGCCGTCCAGGGTGCGGCGGCGATGGAGGCGGTGAATGGGACGTTCGGTCTCCGCCGGCTGGCCGCCGTGGCGGAGCTGCTGGGCCTCCTCGCCGAGTCCCCGGAGGCGGAGCGCCGCTACCTGGACAGCCACGGCGGCTCCTACCGCCTGGGCGCCGAGGAGGCCGAGGTCTTCAACCGGGCGCTGAACCACATCACCGAGCACCTGGCCGACCGGATGCTCGTGCCGGAGGTGGCTGAGGCGGTGGGCCTGAGCCGGGACGCGTTCTCCCGGCTGTTCGCCAGGGCCACGGGGGTGGGCTTCAACCGCACGGTGACCCGGATGCGGCTCACCGAGGCCTGCCGGCTGCTGCGCGGCACCGACCTGCCGGTCTCGGACATCTGCTACCGCGTGGGCTTCACCAATCTCTCCAACTTCAACCGGCACTTCCGGGCCACCACGGGCACCACGCCGTCCCGCTACCGGCGGCTCGACCAGCTTTGAGCTCGGTCCGTCGTCGTCCCACCGTCCGCTTCTCGGCGCCGTGAGCCGGAAGCCTCTCCGTCTAAGGTTCTCAGAGCGCCTGCGCCAGGACGAGCAGGGCGCCCAGCGTGGAGGCGCCGAGGCCCACCCGCCGGACGATGCGCCTGTTGATCCGCGTGTTGACCGCTCCGGACGCCGCGAAGCCGACGACCATGGCCGGCAGCAGAACGGCGGCGAAGTGCACGGTCCGGCTGTCGAGCGACCCCACCACGGTCAGCGCCGTGAGGGACAGCAGCGTGCCGAACAGGAAGAACGCGCTCATGGTGCCGCGCATCCGGGCGCGCGAGGACCCGTGCCACACGAGAGCCATGGGCGGACCGCCGATGGACGTGGCCGTTCCCAGGAGGCCGGAGGCCGCCCCGGCGGCGGCGACGGTCGCGGGCCGTGGCCGCGGCTGCCAGCCGCACACGCTGAGCAGCACGGCGAGCAGCACGGTGCCCGCCAGGACGAGGGCCAGCGTCCGGGCGGGCAGGGCGGCCACCAGCAGGGCCCCCGCCACCGTGCCGGGGACCTGCCCCGCCACGGCCCAGCTCGCGTCCTTGACGTCCACGGCGGCGCGGTCCCGCAGCACGCCGAGCACGGTGAGCCCGAGGGCCACCAGGATGAGGGAACCGGGCAGCAGGGTGGGATCGAACAGGGCGATCACGGGTGCGGCGAGCAGGCCCAGGCCGAAGCCGATGGCGCCCTGGAGGCAGGACGCCACGCTCACCACGAGCGCGACGACGGCGATCTCCATGCCGGTCACGAGGCACCTTCCGGTCGCGAGAGAGGGATGGGTGCATTGTTCCACCTCGCCGGTGCGAAGATGATCCCCATGAACTGGAGTCCGCGTGCCCTGGCCCGCTCGATCGACCGGCCGGAGTCGCGCAGGCTGCCCCGGCGGCTCGTGCAGCTGTACGCCGGCCTGGTGCTCTACGGCATCACCCTGGGCATGCTCGTCCGGTCGGAGCTCGGGGTCACCCCGTGGGACGTGCTGCACCAGGGACTGGCCCGGCAGCTGGGGGTGAGCATCGGCACGGTCGTCGTCGCCCTCAGTTTGGTGCTGCTGCTCCTGTGGATCCCGCTGCGCGAGCGGCCCGGGATCGGCACCATCAGCAACGCGGTGGTGGTCGGGATCGTGCTCGACGCCACCCTGCTGGTGCTGCCTCCGGTCGAGGCGATGCCGCTGCGGGTGCTGCTCGTCCTCGCCGGGGTGCTCCTCAACGCCGTGGCGACCGCCGCCTACATCGGTGTGCACCTGGGGCCCGGTCCGCGCGACGGGCTGATGACCGGCCTGGTGCGGCGCACCGGAGGATCCGTGCGTCTCGTGCGCACCTCGATCGAGGCGACCGTGGTGCTTCTTGGGTGGCTGCTCGGGGGCACCGTGGGCCTGGGCACGGTGCTCTATGCACTGGCCATCGGGCCGCTGGTCCAGGTCCTGCTGCCCCGGCTGAGCGTCCGGCTGCACCGCTGACGTCGCCGCCCGGGCCCAAGGGCGGGCGGGTCAGGCCCCGGCGGCTGCCCGGAAGCCCGTCCGCCGCTCGTCGTGCCCGCCGCTAGGGTTGTTCTTCATGAGCATCGAGGACAGCGGCAACGGCGTCCGCGGCCGTGCCGAGGTCGGACCGCTGAACCACCAGCAGCTGATCATCACCCTGTTCGGCTTCTACGGCCGCGCCAACGGCGGGGCGCTGCCGGTGTCCGGGCTCATCCGGCTGATGGCCGACCTCGGTGTGGACGCCCCCGCCGTGCGCTCCTCCATCTCCCGGCTGAAGAAGCGCGGTGTCCTGCACAGTGTGAAGGTCTCCGGGCTCAGCGGCTACGCCGTCTCGCCCGGCCTGGAGGAGACCTTCCGCGAGGGCGACGAGCGCATCTTCAGCGCCCGGCGCGCGGTGCTGACCGACCAGTGGATCCTCGCGGTCTTCACCGTCCCCGAGAAGCAGCGCCACCTGCGGCACCGGATCCGCAGCGGACTCATCCGCATGGGCTTCGGCGCGGTGTCTCCCGGGGTGTGGATCGCCCCCGAGCACCTGCGGGACGCCGCCCACGCCCACATGGAGCGTCACGACCTCTCCCCGTACATCGACTGGTTCCGCGGCGACTACCTCGGGGCGCGTGCGATGCGCGACGCCGTCCGGCAGTGGTGGGACCTCGAGGCGCTCGAGGCGCAGTACGCGGACTTCGTGGCGCGTCACACGCCCGTGCGCGACCGGTGGGTCGAGGGCCCCGGCACGGCGGGCGACGGCGAGCGCGCCGCCTTCGCCGCCTACATCCCGATGGTCACCGAGTGGCGGCGCCTGCCCTACCTCGACCCCGGGCTGCCGCTGGAGATGCTGCCCGAGGGGTGGCGGGGCCTGGTGGCCGAGCAGCTGTTCGGTGAGCTGCACGGCCTGCTCGCGGCGCCCGCCGACGCCCACGCGCGCCGCGTCCTCGCCGGCGACGAGTAGCGGACGGTGCCGGGCGGGGCCTACGCCTCGTCCTGGATCACCGCGACGCCCTGGATCTCGATCAGGGCCTCCTCCTGCCAGAGCCGGCTGACGCCGATCCCCGCCATCGCGGGGTAGTCGCGCCCGGCCATCTCGCGCCACAGCCGGCCGATCTCCTTGCCGTGGGCCATGTAGTCGTCCACGTCGGTGAGGTAGATCGTCACGCTCACGAGGTCCTGGGGCTTGCCGCCGGCCTCCTCGAGCGAGGTGAGCACGTTGCGGAAGGCCTGGACGAACTGCTCGACGATCCCGCCCTCCACGATGCGCATGTCCTGGTCGAGGGCGGTCTGCCCGCCCAGGTAGACGGTGTCGCCGGCGCGCACGGCGTGCGCGTAGCCGGAGGGCTGGGGGAGGGCCGCGGGGTTGACGGTCATGTTCCGCATGGTGGTGGCTCCGTTCTGTCGGGGCGTCGGTGGTCGGACGGGCGGTGCTGCGGTGCGGGAGGAGAACCTCTGGCCCAGCCCCTGTGACCCGTGTTACATTCACTCTACGTGACGGTCGTCATAAAGGCGACATACACAACGAGGGAGGACATCCGATGAGCACGGTCAGCGAGTACCGCACCGAGGGCGACAACAGTGTCTACGCCGGGCCCGACGGGCGCGTCGTCCCCGTCGTGACCCGGGCGGGCCAGGAGGACACCGACACCGCCCAGTCCGGCGACTGCGTGCGCGTGTCCGGCGTGAGCATCCAGCACACCCCGGCCACCAGGATCTGGTTCGGCCAGGTCTCCAACACCCCGGGCTACCGCTCCCTGCCGCACCACCACGGCGAGGCCGAGACCGGCGGCTACGTCCTCAGCGGCCACGGCCGGATCTACTTCGGCGAGGACTACCGGGACCACATCGACATGACCGCCGGCGACTGGGTCTTCGTCCCGCCGTTCATGCCGCACGTCGAGGCGAACATGTCCGTCACCGAGGACCTCGTGTGGCTCACCGCCCGCACGCCCGAGAACCTCGTGGTCAACCTCGAGGACGTCGCCGACGAGTCCCTCGCGGACTACCGCCGCGCATGAGCGCCGCCGGCAGCGCCACCCGGGCGCCGGACTCCACGCGCCTCCTCGCCGCCCTGCGCCTGGAGCCCGTCGAGGCGCAGGCCTACGACGAGGCCTGGGCCGCCGGGACCCAGTGGGTCCCCTGGACCAAGGCCTTCGGCGGGGACATGGTCGCCCAGGCGGCCGCCGCGATGATGCGCTCCGTGGGCGGGGACCGCGTGCTGCACTCGATGCACAGCTACTTCCTGCGGCCCGTCGACATCGGCGCGACCGTCCGGTACGAGGTCGAGCGGGTGCGCGACGGCCGCGGCTACTCGACCCGGCACGTGCGCGCCTTCCAGAACGGCAGGGCCGTCTACGACGCCACCGGCTCCTTCCACGTTCCCGAGGACGGGCCCGACGACGCCCCGGCGATGCCGCAGGTGCCCGCGCCGGAGGACCTGCCGTCCTCGGCGGAGATCCTCGCCGGCGTGGACGGATCGGCGGCCGGGTACTGGGCGCACGGGCGGTCCTTCGACATGCGCCACGTCGACGGGCCCCTCTACCTCGACGCGGCCCCGGGCGCCGAGCCCCGGCAGGCCGTGTGGGTGAAGGCCTTCGACCGGCTGCCCGACGACTCCGACCTGCACCGGGCCGCACTCGCCTACGTGTGCGACTACACGATCCTGGAGCCCTTGCTGCGCTCGCAGGGCCAGGCGTGGGGCGACGCCGGTCTCCGCACCGCCAGCCTCGACCACTCGATGTGGTTCCACCGCGAGGGCCGCGCCGACGAGTGGGTGCTCTACGTGCAGGAAGCCTGCTCCCTCCAGCGCCACCGCGGCCTGGCCCGGGGCCAGTTCTTCGACCGGGCCGGCCGCCTGCTGGCCACCGTGGCCCAGGAGGGCATGATCCGCCCCGGCGCCTGACCCGGCACCCGTTCCGCCCGCACTCCGTGATGCACCCGTCGATGAAGAGGACGTCATGCACCTGTCTCCCTCCGCGCACCAGGACACCTTCGCGCGGGACAACCTGCCCCCGGCCGAGCAGTGGCCGGTCCTGGAGTTCACCCTCCCCGAGCTGCAGTACCCGGACCGGCTCAACGCCGCCTCCGCGCTGATCGACGGGGCCGTGGAGGCCTTCGGCCCCGACCGCCCCGCCCTGCACACGCCCGACGGCGAGACCTGGAGCTACGGCGAGCTGCAGCGCCGCGCCGACCAGGTGGCGCAGGTGCTGACGGAGGACCTCGGCGTCGTCCCCGGCAACCGCGTGATGCTGCGCGCGCCCAACAACCCCTGGCTGGTCGCGTCCTGGCTGGGCGTGCTCAAGGCCGGCGCCGTGGTGGTCACCACCATGCCGATCCTGCGCGCCGAGGAGGTCCGGCACCTCGTCGAGCGCACCCGGTCCACGGTCCTGCTCTCCGACGCCCGGTTCCTCGCGGATCTCGCGCCGGCCGTGGGCCGCGACGTCCGGCTGGTGCCGGTGGGCGGGGACAGCGCCGACGACCTCGTGCAGCGCTGCGCCGCCAAGCCCGGCGAGTTCGAGGCCGTGCCGACCGCGGCCGACGACGTCGCCCTCCTGGGCCCCACCTCGGGCACCACGGGCGTCCCCAAGATCACGATGCACTTCCACCGGGACGTGCTCGCCAACGCGGACACCTTCGCCCGGCACGTCCTCAGGCCCCGGGCCGACGACGTGTTCGCCGGCTCCCCGCCGCTGGCGTTCACCTTCGGCCTGGGCGGACTGGTGGTCTTCCCGCTGCGCTTCGGCGCCTCCAGCCTGCTGACCGAGCGCAACACCCCGCTCGAGCTCGCCCAGCTGGTCCACGACCACGGCGTGACCGTCCTGTTCACCGCCCCCACCGCCTACCGGGCCGTCCTCAAGGAGAACCGGGAGGACCTGCTGCGCGGCCTGCGGGTGGCGGTCTCCGCGGGGGAGCACCTGCCCGCGCAGACGTGGCGGGAGGTCAGGGAGCGGACCGGGCTGGAGCTGGTCAACGGCATCGGCGCCACCGAGCTGCTGCATGTGTTCATCTCCGCGGCCGGAGAGGACATCCGGCCCGAGGCCACGGGCCGGCCGGTCCCGGGCTACCGGGCCACGATCCTCGACGACGAGGGCCACGAGCTGGGCCCCGGCCGGATGGGCCGGCTGGCCGTGATCGGCCCGACCGGCTGCCGCTACCTCAACGACGAGCGGCAGCTCAACTACGTCGTCGACGGCTGGAACGTCACCGGGGACACCTTCCTGCAGGACGAGGACGGCTACTTCCTCTACCAGGCCCGCACCGACGGGATGATCGTCTCCGCCGGTTACAACATCGGCGGGCCCGAGGTCGAGAACGCCGTCAACCTCCACCCCGACGTCGTCGAGTCCGCGGTCGTCGGCCGTCCGGACCCCCAGCGCGGCAGCGTGGTCTGCGCCTTCGTGGTGCTGCGCCGGGGCGTGACCGCGGACGACGCCAAGCGGCGTGAGCTGCAGGACTTCGTCAAGGCGACCATCGCGCCCTACAAGTACCCGCGGGACGTCCGCTTCGTGGACGAGCTGCCCCGCAACCCCAGTGGCAAGCTCCAGCACTTCCGGCTCCGGCAGCGGATCGAGCAGGAGGCCGAGCAGCAGCTCGCCCACCCCGCCGGGACCCTCGCGTCCTGAGCCCCCAGAATTCCCGTCCTGAGAGAGGAACCCCGAATTGAAGATCGCGATCGTGGGCGGAGGCCCGGGCGGGCTGTACTTCGCCGCCCTCATGAAGCAGCTGGACCCCGCCCACCAGGTGACCGTGTGGGAGCGCAACGCCGCCGAGGACACCTTCGGCTTCGGCGTGGTGTTCAGCGACGAGACGCTCGGCGGGATCGAGAACGCCGACACCGTCGTCGCCGCGGCCATGGCCGAGCGGTTCGCCCGGTGGACCGACATCGACATCCACTACAAGGGGGAGCAGACCACCGTGGGCGGTCAGGGCTTCGCCGCGATGGGCCGCAAGGAACTGCTGCAGCTCCTCCAGCAGCGCTGCCAGGCGCTCGAGGTGGACCTCCGCTTCCGCACCCCGGCCCCCGACGTCGAGGAGCTCAGCGCGCAGTACGACCTCGTGCTGGCCGCCGACGGGCTGAACTCGGGGATCCGCAACCGGTTCCCCGAGGTCTTCGGACCCACCCTGGACCCGCGGACGTCGAAGTACATGTGGCTGGGCACCGATCTGGTCTTCGAGGCGTTCAAGTTCTTCGTCAAGGAGACGGAGTGGGGCGTCATGCAGATCCACGGCTACCCCTACTCCGACGAGGGCTCCACCTTCATCGTGGAGATGCACGAGGACGTGTGGCGGGCCGCCGGCTTCGACGCCGGCGAGTCGACGGTGTTCCCGCCGGGGGTGAGCGACGAGGAGTCCGTGGCCCGGCTGCGCGAGATCTTCGCCGAGGAGCTCCAGGGCCACGAGGTGCTCACCAACAACTCCAAGTGGATCAACTTCACCACCGTGCGCAACGAGAACTGGCGCCACGGCAACGTGGTCCTGCTCGGCGACGCCGCCCACACCGCCCACTTCTCGATCGGCTCCGGCACCAAGCTCGCCATGGAGGACGCCCTGGCACTGGCCGCGTGCCTGCACGAGCACGCCGAGGTCGCCGACGCCCTCGAGGCCTACGAGGCCGAGCGGCGCCCCGTCGTGGAGTCCACCCAGCGCGCCGCGCAGGCCTCCCTGGAGTGGTTCGAGACCATCGGTCAGTACACGGACCAGGAGCGGGTGCAGTTCTGCTTCAACCTGCTCACCCGCTCCCGCCGGATCACCTACGAGAACCTCAAGCTGCGGGACCCGGACTTCGCCGCCGAGGCGGACCGCGCGTTCGCCCGGGCGCAGGGCCTCGAGCAGGTGGCCCCCGCCATGTTCCAGCCGTACCGGATCGGGGACCTGCAGCTGAAGAACCGCGTGGTCGTCTCCCCGATGGACATGTACTCGGCGGCCGGCGGGGTGCCCGGCGACTTCCACCTGGTCCACCTCGGGGGCAAGGCCATGGGCGGGGCCGGTCTCGTGCTGACCGAGATGGTGTGCGTGTCCGAGGCCGGGCGCATCACCCCGGGCTGCAGCGGTCTGTGGACCGACGAGCAGCGGGACAGCTGGGGCCGGATCGTCGACTACGTCCACGAGCGCTCCACCGCCGCCATCGGCGCGCAGATCGGCCACTCCGGGCGCAAGGGCTCCACCCGGCTCATGTGGGAGGGCATCGACCAGCCCCTGCCCGAGGACAACTGGGAGACCGTGGGTCCCTCGGCCGTGCCCTACGGCGAGGGCAGCGCGGTGCCGCGCGAGATGGACCGGGCCGTCATGGACGAGGTGAAGCAGCAGTTCGTCGACGCCGCCCGGCGCGCCGCCGAGGCCGGCTTCGACCTCCTCGAGGTCCACGCCGCCCACGGCTACCTGCTCTCCTCGTTCCTCTCGCCCGTCGCCAACCACCGCACCGACGAGTACGGGGGTTCCCGGGAGAACCGGCTGCGCTACCCCCTGGAGGTCTTCGACGCCGTGCGCGCCGTGTGGCCGGCCGGGAAGCCGCTGCTCGTGCGCCTGTCGGCCGTCGACTGGCTGCCGGACGGCAACACGGTCGAGGACGCCGCGGAGATCGCCCGGGCGTTCGTCGCCCACGGCGCCGACGGCATCGACGTCTCCAGCGGTCAGATCGCCAAGGACGAGAAGCCCCGGTTCGGCCGCAGCTACCAGACCCCCTTCGCCGACGTCATCCGGCACCGGGTGGCCAAGGAGACGGGCGCGGCCGTCATCGCGGTCGGCGCCATCTCCACCTACGACGACGTCAACTCGATCCTGCTCGCCGGCCGCGCGGATCTCTGCGCGCTCGGGCGGACCCACCTGTACGACCCGCAGTGGACCCTGCACGCCGCCGCGGAGCAGGACTACCGGGGCGCCGGGGCCGAGTGGCCGCAGCAGTTCCGGGCCGGCCGGCGCAAGCCGCCGTCAGCGCGCACGGACGCGGTCCGGCCCCGGCTGTCGCTGGTGCGGGACCCGATCGCCGAGGAGCTGCCCACCCACGTCCGCTGGACCCCCCAGCGGGCGGGCCAGCCCGTCGGCTGAGCCGGCCCGCTCCCCACGCGTGGAGCGGGCCGGGACCCCCGGCCCGTTCCACGTGATCTCCCCAGCCCATCTCGTACTTACGGAGGCCCCGTGCACACCCCGGTCCTCATGGCGACCACGTCCCGGCGCATCGAGTGGGTCGACACCGACGCCGCCGGGCACCAGCACAACTCGGCGATCATGCGCTGCGCCGAGGCATGCGAGGCGCAGCTGTTCCGAGAACTCGCCCTCCCGGACTACTTCGGCCGGTCCCCGCGGGTGCGCCACGAGGTGAACTTCCGGGCCAAGCTGTACTTCGGCCAGGAGGTCACCACCGAGCTGCGCCTGGAGCGGCTGGGGGAGAGGTCCATGACCTTCTCCTTCCAGATGTGGGGCGAGGCCTTCGAGGGCCGGCCCCGGCGGCTGTCCGCCGACGGGCGGTTCGTCACCGTGTGCGTGCCACCGGGCAGCGAGCAGTCGGCGCCCTGGCCCGAGCACATCCGAGAGCGCGTGCGCAACCGTGCGCTCGGCGTCCGGAACACCCCCGACCAGGAACAGAGGAACAGATGAAGCTTGCAACCCTGCGCACCGGCACCACCACCACGGCCGCCCGCCTGGACGGGAACACCTTCACCGAGATCGACGGCTACGCCGACCTCGGCGCCCTCCTGGCCGACGAGAACTGGCAGCAGATCGCCGCGGACGCCTCGGGGCCCCAGCACCCGGCGGCCTCGGCGGAGCTGGAGACCGTCGTCGTCGACCCGTCCAAGATCCTGTGCGTGGGACTGAACTACAGGTCCCACATCCAGGAGATGGGGCGTGAGCTGCCGGGCTACCCCACGGTCTTCGCGAAGTTCACCGACACCCTCACCGGCCCCCACGACGCGATCGAGGCCGTGGCCGAGGACACGCAGCTGGACTGGGAGGGCGAGCTCGTCGTCGTCGTCGGCAAGCGCGCCCACAAGGTGGACGAGGAGGACGCGGGCCGGTACATCGCCGGCTACTCCGTGGCCAACGACATCTCGATGCGCGAGTGGCAGTTCCGCACCAAGGAGTGGCTGCAGGGCAAGATCTGGGCGAGGTCCACCCCGGTGGGCCCCGTCATGGTCACCGCCGACGAGTTCGACCCGGGCGCCGCCACCCTGCGCACCCGCGTCAACGGCGAGACCATGCAGGAGCACTCGACCGGGGACCTGCTGTTCAGCCCCGAGCACCTCGTCTCCTACTTCTCCACGATCCTGCCGTTGCACCCCGGGGACATCATCCTCACGGGCACCCCGGGCGGGGTGGGGCGCGCCCGCAACCCGCAGGTGTTCCTGACCTCCGGCGACGTGGTCGAGGTCGAGATCGACGGGATCGGCGCGCTGACCAACGCCATGGTCGACCCGGTGCCCGCGCGCGCCTGAGAACCGGCACGGACGGCGGGAGAGGCCCGGCCCCGGGCCTCTCCCGCCGTCGTTCTCCTCAGTGCCCGGCGAAGGCCTCCGCCAGCCACCACGCCCCGCCGTCGGAGACGATGCGGGCGTCGATCACCAGCGGACGGTCACGGGGTCCGTCGACCCACGCGGAGACCGCGGCGAGGTCCTCGCGGGTCCGGACGACCACGCCCGCGGCGCCGTGGCCGCGCGCGATCGAGGCGATGTCCGTCACCGGGAAGCGGACGATCCGCAGATCCTCGTCGTCGGCGTCGAAGTGGTGTACCTCAGCGCCGTAGGCGGAGTCGTTGTAGACGACGACCACCAGGGGG